>SDNM01000023.1 GCA_004524385.1 Promethearchaeota archaeon | reverse complement strand
ACTCTTTAGCTCTTCTTAAGCCTAAGATTCCCAAATCTTGCTCTCGATTAATTAAATTAGCAGTTTCACAGCAATTTTTTAAGAATAAATTGTTTACAGCTTGATAAGAACCTTGATATTCAATATGAGCTTTTTCTATATGGATAACTACCGTTTCATTATTTAACATTTCTCCCAATGTGTATCCTACACACTTTCCATCCACGCAAAGGATACCCCCTTTAAGATTTAATTTAATATAGTTATCAAATGCTTCATCAATAGCCTTCTGCTCTTCTAATAGATCCTCGTTACTTTGACACTCGTTCTTATCACACCATTCAATTTGTAATTTTCGAGCTTTATCTATAAGTTCTTCGGTTATAATATTGAATTCGTAATTATATTGTTCAATAAATTTATTTAACCACCTTCTTTTTTGGCGATATTTATTACCCGCAAGAGAAATCAGATCTTGTTTATTATAAACATAATCCCAATTATCACGATCATCAAAAAATTCTAAATTAAAATTGATTACTGTTTCACTCTCTCTAATTTGATTAATAATTGGTTCTGGAACTCGATGAATCTCAATATTATTTAGAGTTTCAAATAATTCAAAAATAATTTTATCAGGCGTTGGACCTATTGGGGGAAGGAAGTAAATAACATCTCTTTTATCAGATTTAGGTTTTTTCCACTTATTCAAATAACTTTTTGAGAAAATAATTAAATGATTTTTATGTTCAATATATAAAAAATCGTAATGAAACCGCCAGATGAATAGATTTGTAAAGGATAATTCACTTATTTGAGGATTTAATTTCAGAAAATAATTATTAAATAATGGCTTGTCAGTTATTTCTATTTTTTTCGCAATACTTAAGTCCATGATTAATATAAAAAATTGTTAGTAAATTAAATATATTTAAATTATTAATTCTCAATTTCAAATATGGTTTTAAGATGTTTATACTTTGAATTAAGTAAATCCAAGAGCTTTATGGCAAAATCTCTTTGATTTTTTGCGTGCTGGGGTTTTTCTTCTGCCTCTTCATGATAAAAATCGTGAAGCATATTCCTAGTTGATTCCGCACCATTAGAGTTATAAAAATCAATCCAGTGGATTGAACTTCTGCAAATCTTTCTTATTTCATCATCGGGATATAAGGATTTATCGAATATTGAGTCATTATATTTAATTATAGCTTCTGAAATCTTATCTATATGATCAGCAATCGCAAACATATACCTACATAGTGAAATTATGTTGGAAGTAGTTCTCGTACTTCTTGTATTTGCTGCTTCTTCAAAAGAATTCCATGCGTCAAGCCATTCTTCATTATGCGAACCATTTATTCCATTGTTAACCATCACTATATTAATTATATCACTAAGATCAACATCATGCCCCCGTTTTAATTTTTTATTGAATATATTTCTAAGACTAGTACCTTCAAGATAACTTCCTGCTCCAAAATCGAGCAATTGATCAAGATCATTCGCAGCAGTAAGCACAGCACTTTTCATTTCATTCGAGTAAGGATGTTTCCATTTAATTTTTTTTTCCCATTCTTTTGTAAGTTTGTTCTTTATCCATCCAAGTTCTTTTAATGCATGATGCAAAACATGTATTTTAAAAACCCAAAAATCAATATCGTCAGTAAATCTTTTTCTCCTCCAATCTCTTGTAGTGTATTTCCCTAGATATAACTTTAAGGTCCCTCTAAGTAAAGCAATTTTACCATCTTTTAAGACTTCTTTTGCTTCCTCATAATGGCTACTATTAGGATCGTTAGAAAGTTTTTTTATTTGATTAAGTATTTTTCTGGCTTCTCCAGCAACTATATCACATGGAATACTCCCATCAGACGGATATTCTCTTGACCCCCCTTCTACGAATTTTTTGAATAAATCGAATTCATCATCAGGTATAGTATAAAACGGATTATTAAACATTATCTTGCCAAATACATAATGAGTATAACCATTTTCATCTATCCATGTCTTATCTACTAAAGGCGAAACATCTCTAAGATTATCTCCGTTTTTCACAGTATCAGCTTTTATATCCCAAAGGTTCCTCATAATATAAGTCTAAAGAAATTTATATTTAAACTTTAATTTTATTATTTTTCATTAAAATCTTTATTTGGTCCAACTTGAATCTAAATATTCAATCATCTTGGATGATAAATTTGTTGGTGGCTTACATGTCTTATTAATACAAACATAAGCAGTGGCTTTTTCTTCAAACTTATCAAACCATTCAATAAAATTTGAGTATTCATCGATTTTAGGAGGATAATGGTCCGTTGGACGAAAGATCAATACTTTATTTGGCAGATAATATTTCTTAACCTCGTTTAACATTAAATTGGTATCATCTGCACCTGTATCACCTGCTACAACGAGAGAAAAAGTTGGACCAACACCAAAATCTACAGCGTTTAAAAACTGAGTATAAGCTATGGGAGTACTCTCGATCTTTTCTGCGAATACCCTTCCCAGCAAATCAGCCTTTTTTTCAAGATCTGTATCACCTGTAATGAAACTCAATCTAAGGAGATTTGACATGGCGATAGAGTTTCCTGAGGGGATAGCACCATCGTAAATCTCTTTTTGTCTAGAAATTAGTTGTTCTCCATCATCTGGATAGAAGTAAAACCCAGCAATATCATTATCCCAAAAATGGTCAATTAATTCGTTATTTAAATCAAGCGCGATTTTAAGATATTCAGTGTCAAACGTAGCTTCATATAATTCTATTAATCCCCATATAAAGAACGCATAATCATCTAAATATGCTAAAATTTCAGCTTCAGAATCTCTATATCGATGTAGTAATCGATCATCTGCATTTTTCATAGCTTTTATTATGAAATTCGCAGCCTTTTGAGCTGCTTCTATATATATCTTTTCATTTAAGATTTGCCCTCCCTTAGCTAAGGCAGCAATCATAAGGCCATTCCAATCGATTAGGATTTTGTCATCTTTAGAGGGATGTGTCCTCTTTTCTCTTCTATTGAAAAGTTTTTCTCTTATTTTTTCTAATCGGGGGCTGTTAATAACATCAAGAGTTTGAAGATGTAAAATATTATGACCAGTTTTTCTTTGTGTGGCTTCTTCTAAAAAGTTTCCTTCTTTCCTCGTATTATATTTTTGGAAGATGTATTCTGCATCATCTTCTTCAAGAATTTTTTGAATTTCTTCTTCACTCCAAACATAAAATTTACCTTCTTCACCTTCACTATCGGCATCTTCTGCTGAATAGAACCCACCTTCTGGTGAAGTCATATCTCGTAGAACATAAGAAAAAATTTCTCTCGCTGTGTTAGCGTAAATTTCTTTTTTAGTTGCTTGATACGCCTCCAGATATGCGATTGAAACGAGAGCTTGGTCATATAACATCTTCTCGAAATGAGGTACTAACCATTTTTGATCAGTAGAATAGCGATGAATTCCAAAACCTATTTGGTCATAAATCCCTCCTTTTCGCATATACTGGAGAGTTTTTTCGACCATCTTTAAAGCATAAACATCCTTCGTTCTCTTCCAATATCGGAGTAAGAAAACAAGATTGTGCGGTGTTGGAAACTTTGGACGAGTACTAAAACCTCCAAAATTTTTATCGAATTGAGCACTGAGTTGTTCATAAGCCTTTCGGAGTGTTTTCTTGTTGATTTTTTCTCCAGGAGCTTCATTAGTCATATTATTTAAAGTAAATGTTATGTGATCTGCGGACTCCAGAATTTTTTCTTTCTCGGTATTCCACATAGTTTTAATTCGAGATATCAAGTCAATTATACCTATACGGCCAAAACGGCTTGTTTTTGGAAAATATGTCCCTGCAAAGAATGGCTTTTTATCAGGAGTCATTATAATAGTGAGAGGCCATCCACCCTGTCCTGTCATCATTTGGCAAACAGTCATATAAATCTTATCAATATCGGGGCGCTCCTCACGATCAACCTTTATAGAAATAAATACCTCATTCATTAATTTGGCAACTTCGGTATCTTCGAAAGATTCATGAGCCATGACATGACACCAATGACAGGTTGAATACCCAATCGAAAGAAAAATTGGTTTATTCTCTTTTTCCGCTTTTGAAAAAGCTTTTTCTCCCCAAGGATACCATTCAACAGGGTTGTTGGCATGTTGGAGTAAATACGGGCTTTTTTCATTAATTAAATTGTTATAACTTATTTAAATCCCCTTTTTCTAATTTTTACTTATTATTTTGGATTATATTTGTTTATAAAAATGAATTCTTCTAACAATTTTCTTGGTGGTCTGCTTTTTTCACCTAACTTCATTGCTTCAGAAAGAACGGGATTGATTTCTTTTGATAGCTTCCCTATATTTACTAAGGTAATTAATCTCATTTCTTCCGGAATACCTAAAATTTTTTTAGCTTCTTCTTCTTTAAAGCCTGCAATTGGATGTGCAACAAGATCCAATTCCGTAGCCCTCAAAATTATAAAAGCTGTTGCCATACCTGTATCAAATAAATAATATAGTCTTTCACCAATGATGCAATCATTTTCTGGTTTACTAAATACTGCTATTATTAATGATGCTTTTTCAACCCATTTATTTCCTGAAGAAAGAGTCTTAAAAATTCGTTCTAATTGTTCCCTATCATGTATAAAAACGAAGTTCCAAGGTTGTTTATTCATACAAGAGGGTGCGATTTGCGCAGATTCTGCTAAATCTTTAATTAAATCCTCAGTAATCTCAACTGCTTCAAGAGATCTATAAGCTCTTCTTTTATTAATAGCTTTTTTTACATCCATTTTGATAGCTCCATTACTTAATTTAATTAATATATAAAAAAAAATAATTGATTCGATTCTAAATAGCATTTAAATTTAGAATTTTAAAACATTGTTTCTATGAAATATTTAGAAAACAATATTTTCAACAAATATTAACCAATAGTTTTAAGAAATAATTTTTAAATTATAGATTTTAAAAAAATTTATATAGGAAATCCCATGAACATGTAAGGAGCGTATCTCGAAAATAAAGCCCAGAATCCTTTTTTCTTTTTCTTTTCTTCATCTTGAGGTTTTTCTTCTTTTTCCTCTGCTTCTAATGGCATTGTATCTTCTATTTTTAACTCAATTTTTCTATTTATTGCTTCTGACATATTATCTACCTCCATTTTATTATTTATATTCTAATTCAATTATTTGAATTTCTATTAAGTATAGAAAAAATGAATTATTTCAATGTTAGCACTTTAAAAACTAAATATAACTAAATTATGAATTATAAAATTAAGTAATGGAATGGAATTCAATTATAATACATAAAAAGATTAATTATGTATATCTATATAGACACAATATTAATCTATATAGGATGTGCTGTAATTAATTATACTGAAAAAAGTTATTATATTCCTTTAGTTTTTTTGAAGATTCATCTTTTTGTTCTAAAAATAATGTTCCTATAGCGATATCTTCAACATATAATCTTTCTTTCAATAGGTTTTGAATTTGTAATTTCTCAATTATTCTACCCTCTTTCATGAAATCAATTCCGCATAATATACTTGCCAAATGAATCACTGAATCTATTGTTGGAGTTGGCACCCCAAGGAATTTTCCTAGTGAGGAAATCGGTACAAGACCAGTGGGTACATCTTCAGTAAAGTATCTGGTTATTAATTGAGTCGGAGCATTAATATTTTGGTAGGGTTCCACCTTTTGAATTGCCTCATAGATTGTTTCCGCCTTTACGCCATATGACTTTTCAGCCCATTTGTGATATTTCAGCTGCTTTAGACCTAATTTTTCAAAAATTTCATTAAGTTCCATCTCAATCATTTCAAGAACTAAACATACTCTTGGAGTTGTTCCTTCTTTATAAAATTTAAATTTTTTACCAAAATCCATTAAGCCTGCGTTAAAAAGGGAGATAGTGGGGTGCAATAACATCCCAATATTATTTAAGGTTATTTCAAAATAATCGTCAATGGGTTCTAATTGTGGAAAAATATCTTTTATTATTTCATAAACAAGATCATTATATTTATCTGGAAAGCAAGAGAAGCCAACAGAATCCTTTATTTTAATAATATTTACTTTGTTTTCAGATAATTGTCTTGAAGTAAAGAGTAAAGTTTGAGTCTCACCGACAAAGATCGGTATGTTTCCTCTATATTTTTCAATAATTTTGATAAATTCAATGGAACCAAAAGTTCTTCCTGGATTTAAAATAATGATGTGTCCCTCAGTTAAATAAGGAGCAATCATTTTTGCAATATGTTTATGAGCTGAGGCTGGTGTAACTACCATTATTACATTGGAGTCTTTAAGGGCTAATTCGATGTCTTGAGTTATACAGTCTAATGGAAGAAATCCAGTAAGTTCTCCAGACGCTTCTATACCGCCTTTTTTAATGATATCAGAAATTCTTGTAAAAGAACGATTATAAAGAGAAATTGAATATCCTTTTGAAGCGATATAAGCGGCAAATGCTCGACCACCTGATCCAGCACCTATAACACAGAACCTCACTGAATCATCACCCCATTAGGGGATAATTCACCTTGAAGTTCTTTTTCTGATAAGAATTTATCAGAATTACAAGCAATAATAATTTTGATTCTTTCAATCTCATCCATAATTTTCTGAGTTGATTCATCCCAAGAATAGCAAGCGCCATCCACAATTTTTGTTTTAATCTGTCCTAATGCAAACTTATTATTCTTTAAATGTGGCGCATCAAAAATTCCATATTTAACAAGACGAGTTAAAATTTTATAATTCGTCCATGGACTCATTAATTCTGCTGAGGTTTTTGCTAATCTAGGAATTAAATTAACTATCCATTTCGCTTGTCTTATTAATTCTTCTTTTCTCTCTTCAATTCTCTTATCGTCAATTTTCAAATTACTAGAATATACCTGATTAATTACTTGATCTACAATATTACAACTTTCAATTATATCTTCAGGGCGAGCTGCATGACTTGCTTCAGAATAAGACACAACATGTACAATGTCTGGCTTTATTGATAATTGTATTAAAGTGGAAGCTGCTAATTGTCCCTTAGCTTTTTCTAAGTTTAAAGGAAAACTTGCTAATCCCGTTCTTACTTGTGTTATTACTTTGAAAGAATCATCAACTAAAGTTTGAAGTAATTCATTTTTAGCATATATTTTTGCTAAGTCCATTTTAAAGGAACTTGCTGGGGGAGTATTAAACATGAATTGGGCAATAAAGTGTTTTACACCTAATTCCTTTGCTATTATTCCACACAGATACATATCCGCGACAGCTACGGCATCAGGAGCATCTCTTAAACTCCAGTGGTGAGGATCATTGATTTCCACAGGTATATTATTTTCTGCATGCCATTTTATTGCCGCTAAATGTTGTTTTATTGATTTTTTTAATGTTAATGGGCCTCTACTGTCCATCTGATTAAACCAAAAGATTGGAATTGCTGCCCATGCATTTTTTATTGTCTTTTGATAAAGTTTTCCTAATTTTATAAAATCCCTCGTACCAGCATAAATTCTCAATAAAGGAGAGTTTCCTCTTAATCGTGCTTTATGCAATTTAATAAAATCTTCTTTAGATCTTAAAGGAACACCTCCCGCTCCAGATAGGCTCTTGATTAGCTCTTTTGGATGAAAATAGTTCGATTGAGTATTTTGATCGGGCGCAATTGAAATTACATCTAAAATTTCGGACTCAGATAACTGCCTTATTCCTTTTATTGTTTCTTCTAAATTTGGTAACCCGAAGTGAGCTCTGATAATTGGATAAGGTTTTTTCCAATTTATCCTAGAAATTATATCCATTGGAATTTGAGCTTTCTTAAGTTTTGAAATCTTATCTTTTCTCAATACTGAAATTATTTTGTATTTTGATTCTCCACCTATAAAAAATTCATCGATTGATTCAAATTTTCTCGCAAATTTTACGACATCAGGAGTACCTGCGAAAAATATGTGTTTCGGCTTATATGTTAATTCATTATATTTTTTGAAAAATTCTTCTAAAAGGGGAATTACTGTTTCAGGAGTTAATCGATAACTTAATCCTACAATATCAGGCTTTTTCCTAATTATATTATTAATTATAAGAGGGATTGGTGTTGCAGGGCCTAAAAAGATACAATCATAATCTAATTGATGAGCAATATTAATGAAATTATAGGTGCCAGCAACATGAACACATTGACCAAGACAGGCAGTTAAGATTCTTTTATTCTTATTTTTTCTTTCTCTATTAATATCATTTAATTTTTTCATAATATCATCTCCTATTATTATTTAGGAGTTAAATTTAGCCGAGTTTCGTAATTTATTCATAAAATCGGATTGCCAGTTCTTCACAATCCGATTCTTTTATATTAAAAAAAGGCATATAACCTAAATTAAATTGAATTTTCATTATAATAATGATCAACTCTATATATTTAATATATAGATTCCATATTTAAATATGACGGTTATTTATATATGTACGAAGTTAATGTTTATTTAAATAAATGATCTTTTTACTAATGCAAGGGCTCATTATAAATATATACAAACACATACATTTATATTATATGTTTCTATATCTATTATATAAATAAGAAAATTTATTATTTTTCCTACAAAAATAATTTAGTTAGTGAGATTTATTCCTGAAAACCAATCTGGTCATAGGAAAAATACATCACAAATTATAGAAAGCATTTATAATGCTCTGGGAGATGGAAGATATCATACTATTAGTGAAATTTCCCGTCTTGCTGGGTCGAACTGGATTACAATAAAAAACCAAGTTGATATTATTGTAAAAATTCAAGAATTACCAAATCTAAAAATAATAAATGCTTCAAAACAAGTTTTAGTGAAAAAGGAATGAATTTGTATATTTTTTATCATATTTATGCTAATAAAATGGTGCCGAAGATCTAAGTGAATCCCAAGTCGTTATTTAAATAAAAATTATCAAAAAAATTTTCTTATTTCCTAAAGTAGTAAAATAATTAATTTCTTTTTAAAATTTAACTGATTAGACGAATTAGAAAGTTTAATTATATCTGGAGTGCCTCCAACATATTATTTTTTTATATAAATGTATTGGAGGTCATTATTTTATAAATTTAATTAAAAAAGTAAGTTGTGTATAAGAAATGAACGAAAAATATGAGGTTAATTTAGTTGAATCTGATAAATCAGTAATTAAAAATTCAAAAAAGAAAGAATCTAGTATTAATAATCATAATTTTGTTAGTCAAGATCTTCGCTCTATTATAAAGAACTGTTTACTAAAAAGCAATACTAAAATAAATAAAATCTTATTAATTGGAAATAAGTCCAACTACATTTATGATCAATTGCATCAAGTTTTCTCAGATGTTCAATTCATAATAGCGAACAGATCAGTGAAAACGTTAAATTTGTTTAATAATAAAAACATAGAAGAAAAGAATTATTTAGTTCATTTTATTGATGTTTTTGATGGTAGAGCCTTGTTTAACTTTACATTGAAATTTAATAAATTCGATTTAGTTATTATCTCGAATCTATATAATCATAATGAAAATAAGAAAAGGATAAGATATTCTGCTCGGTTTATATTTAAACATTTAATAAAAAAAAAAGGAATATTTTGTATAGTAAATTCAATTCAAGATTCAGAGTCAAGTATATTTCCTTATTTAAAAAAGGTTAAACCACTATTAAATAATAAAATTAAAATGAAAATATCAGAAGGACCTTTAAATCTAACTATTTATGTCAAAAAGTAAGAGGCTATAAGAAATGGCAGGAATATTTGCATTATATATGATAAAAGAAATAGAAAAGTCTAAGAGCAAATTATTGGAAAAATGTGCTTCAAAAATAAAACATCGCGGTCAAAAATATACGTATAAATATGAGAAATTTCCTTTTAAAGTAATATTTCATCAAAAAAGTTTGCTTAAAAAGAATAAAATGCTTAATTTCTCATTTAGCAAGGATAATAGTAAATTTATTGCGATTGATGGACAAATCTATAATTCAGAAGAATTAAATGAAAAATATTTGAATTCGGATTATAGAGCAAAATATAATAATCTTAATTTGGAGGGGCTACTTGCTGGATTTGAGAGATTAGATATAAAAATTCTCAACCATGCTATTGGTTCTTTTAGTGGAATCATAACTAATGATAGCGAATTGATTGGCTTTAAAGATCCAGTAGGAGCAAAACCACTTTACTATTGTAAATCTGATGAGTTTTTTGCTTTAGCTTCTGAATTAAAAGCACTTGTTCCTTTAAAAAGAGAAATTAAACCTGTAATTCCTGGAACAATAATCTCCTCAAATGGTAGAATAGAAAGATACTTTCATTATCCTGAATTTGTTAAAGATTATAAAATTACAAAAAATAAGGTTTTGAGCCTCGCAAAAGAGTTAAATATGTTAATAAAAAAAGCTGTAGTGGATAATATCAAAAAAGGGGAAAAAATAAATTCGCTATTAAGTGGAGGGTTAGATTCTGCTATTATAACCTATATCGCAAAAGATTATATTTCTGATTTGAATGTTTATACTATAGGTGTTAACGACTCCAAAGATTTATACTACGCTAAAAAATTTGTGAAATTATATAATTTAAATCATAAAATCTTAAAGGTTAGTATAAAGGATATGCTTGAGTGTTTACCAGATGTTATTTATGCGCTTGAAACTTTTGATGCCGCATTAATCCGAAGCTCTGT
>SDNM01000022.1 GCA_004524385.1 Promethearchaeota archaeon | reverse complement strand
TTCGATCAATATGAATGCAGTTTTTATGCCTTTAATTATTTTATTTTTTTTTCCTGAATTATGAGAGCTTTTATGACCCTTAATTTTTCCAGCTATAAATCCTGGGGATAATAATCTATTGACAAACCGTTCAACTATGGAAACCTTTGAAGTCTTCCAGAACCTTTTATGTTCATGTTTTCCGCATGAATGGGGGATAATAATAGGTCTTAAATTAATATAATTAATTATAGTATAATCTTTTACATCTATATCATTAAAAGACCAGATATTAAATAATTTTATTTCAGTTTTGCTTTTGCTCATAAATTTTACCTCAATGGCTTTTCTTTCCGCCCGGTAAGTAGCGCATCTAAAGATACTCCATTAACTTTAACAACTTTCCATCTCACTCCTGGCAAATCCCCAACCGCTCTACCTTTAGCACCTCCAATCCCCTCAACAATGACTTGATCGTGTTCCTCTATAAAGTTTAATGCCCCATCACCAGGTAAAAATGCGGTAATACTCTTCCCGTTTTTCTTGAGTTGAACTCTTACACACTTACGTATAGCTGAGTTAGGTTGTTTGCTTTCTCTTCCTACTTTTTGAAGCACAATTCCAAGTGCTTGAGGTGCTCCTTCGAGTGGATCCGCTTTTTGTTTTAATTTGAGTTTTTTTCTTTTGTATTTTGTTTTGGACCATCTGAATCTTTTTCTATTTTTCTTTAACTGTCGCGCAGCATATAATCCTTTAGGCATATAATCAAATTTTCAATTTTTATAATAAAATAATTACTATACGAAAAGAAATATTTTCTTAAACTTAAAATTTTCGTACTAGTTCAAAATAAAAAAGAGTTTCATCCACTAGAGATTTCGAATTATTGAAAATTTCCTGTATTTTTAGTATTTATTATCACATTGTCAACGTCAAAATGCCTAAGGACTAATTCTTTTATCTTCCTTATCATAGACCCGTCCTTACCAATAGCTTTACCTCGATCTTGAGGGCGAACAGTGATAATTACAGTTTTCTTTTGATTTTTTGAGGATTTTATTTCGATATTTTGTACCTTAATGGAGTTTTTTGTAGTGTTCAAAATAAATTGAATGAATTCATCAAGTTTCTCTGAAAAAGGAATTACATCAATCTTCTTTTGAAGTTTTGACATTAGATCTTTAACGTGCTCTCCATTTTTTCCAATTGCTTTTCCAACATCTTGCTTTTTTACTAAGAAAATTATAATTTCCCCATAATTTTCTGGAGATTTAAACACCAAACAATCTTTTATTATTGCACCAGATATATTATTAAACAGTGAGATAAGTTCCATTGAATCCCTATCAATCTTAATATTTTTCTTTAACATTTTTTAAATTTCCAGTATTACTTTATTTTCAATTTGCTCTTAAGCTTAATAAATCAGAATCTCCAGAATCAATTACACCTATTACTGAAATCATATAGGGTTTAGCACAGGCTAATCCCAGGTCCCAGCTAGAACCTTTATATTTATAAATGAAAAGTTTGTTTTTCATTAAAGAATTATAGTAGTTTAATTGATTTTCTAATTCTTTAGGACAATTATTGGCGATTATTAACATTTTAAATGGATTTTGCCTTAATTCTTTTAATACCTGCTTTTTACCATAAATTATTTTACCAGTCTTATAAGCTACTTTGATATTTGTATCGATATCGAATTCTTTTATCTTTTTTCGTGAAGTGTCTATAGAGCTCATAGCTGATTGGCTTCTCTTTTTAGGTACCATCAATAATTGCCAAATATGTGTCTAATTATTATACATTAATTAAGTATCTTAAAAAAATTATATTAATATTATATATATTTTTAGTAAATTTTGGATATTTCTGTTTAAATTTATTTTTTCTTTTTTAAAATTTCTAAATTAGCGTCAAGATCGAACATAATTCTTGTTCTTCCCGTCCCGATAGGTGTTATTTGCCCTATAATAACATTTTCCGGGATACCAAGGAGTCTCTCCTCTTCACCATAAAGCCCTGCGTCGAGTAATTGATTTACAGTAACTTCAAACGCTGCTCGAGCAAAAACACTCGACTTTGAGCCTGAAATACCATGCCTCCCGATTGATTGAATAGTTCCGGTGGTGCACATTAAATCAGAAAGGATTAACAAATGTCTTGTGTCTACGTCAAGCCCCTGTTGTTCAAGTACTTTTTGAGCCTCTCTAATAATCATATTTCGAGCAGCTTCTATGCCATATAATTTCTCAACTTCATGTATATGATTCGAAACCGTCCTTGATACATCTACACCTTCAATTTGGGTCACACCTTGAAGGTTTGTCCCTTCTGTCTTAATTATCCATTCTTGATTATCATCAGAAGGAGTTAATAACCCTCTTTTTACACCTCTAATCCCCTTAACCACCTTTTTAAGGATTTTCTCCCGCATTTTTTGGAGGCTTTGTAAGTCTTCTATACCAGGATCAATTATAACTGAATTTTTTTCTTGTCTAATTGTACCTTTCTTTTTGTATCGCTTTAGGATATCAGGAATCTCATCTATATCTATTCCTTTCTTCTCACATATATCAGGGATTAAATTTATTATTATATTCCAATTCACAAAATCTAAATCTACGTCATGAGTAATTTGTTCCATCCTAATTTGCTCAATTCGATTATGAACCTTGATTGCTGTTTCTTCAGATTCCGCATAACCCGGTTCTAAATATACTTCCATCTGTGGCGTACTAGGAAAACGCCTAGCATCAACAATTTCTATTAGCCTAGGAAGCCCTTGTGTGACGGAAAACTCTTCAACTCCTGCGTAATGAAAGGTTCTTAGCGTATTATGAGTGATTAATCCCTCTCCTGTTGAAAATGTTTCAAACCCATCCACAGCAAAATCATATACATATTTAGTAGGTGAATCAATTAATTTTATATTAATAATTTCATCCCACAAAATATCAGAGTTTAAAGCATGGTGTAAAGGTGTTATTAATTCTTTAATCTTTGATGTTTTCATTTGTTTTTTTGCTTTATCTTCAAAAATTTTTATATATCTTCTAAGTGTTTGACGTCCAATTTTTTGTTTTTTAGTAATCTTTCTAATATTTGCTCCAAGTGGTGATTTACTATCAATTTCCAATTCTGCACGTAAAATTTTAAATATATTTCCAAATCCAGGAATCATATCAACTGAGTCATAAGTTACACTCTCATCTTCAATTTTCTTTTCTTCAATTTCCACCATTTTTTCGAGTTCTATCTTTTTTGATTCGATATCTGATCCGATGAAATTCTTAAAAAGTGGTGCAAATTTACCAGGAATTCTCAATTTGTATTGTTTTTTTCCATGAGTTTTTCTCGTATATATTCCATATCTTGATAATAATAAACAAATACCATCAATTAGTTCTTTAGAATTAGAGCTAGCTCGAATTTGTTGTCGTTCTGAACTGAAATTTCCATCACCATCAAAATAAGCTCTTAATAAACCAGAAATAAATTCATTAGGACAATTAATTGACCATTGCGGAATAAATTTTTCGGTAGCATATTTACCGCACATTCGATTCATTAATTTTGCTAATACGCTTGAAAATAAATGTATTGAAACACTAGGTCCATATTCTCCTTCAGTTTCATCATAGGCATAATTAATCGAAAATAATTCAGCGAATTTAATCACATGTTTTTGATAATTTTCATTTAAATTCGTAATACTCACAAATTGATCTGTACACGATCCTTCAGATAGATAAGCTCCAATAAACCAACCTGTTAGAAAATTAAGTTCTAATTCTTCTGGGATTTTTATTTGCTCATTTGAATACATTTTAGGATAAATATAACCAGGTAATAATAGTTGATTTTTGCTATTTTTTAAAGAAATCCTCAAAGCATCTTCCTTAACTGGGACTTTATAGACTATGTTAAATTCATCTTTCCATGCTCTTCCCAGTCTTCTTTTAGATTCAGCTGCTTTATGCAATTCTGAACCATACCATACTTCATTTTTAGGTAAATATCGTTCTAATGAAATTCTTTTAAATGATTGATCTGAAGGAATCTTTTTAATCAATGGTATTCTTCTTCCAATCTTTAAATCATTTCCTTTTATCGGAATAATCTTATTGTCTTGCCTAGTGATAAATGAATGTGACAAAGTTGCCATAATTTCTCTACCACTTCTAGTTTTAATTTGAATTAATTCACTTTTAGGTAAATGCCTACTAATTTGAATTAGTTTCCTCCATTCAATTTTTTCATTAAAACTTAATGCTGGAACATATATATCTAATTCATCTGGGATATCATAAACCAATGAGTTTGGAGATTTAGGCTCTAATTCAAATATTTCATTTGGATCAATTAAACTATCAACAAAATCACCAATTGGTACTACATTACATTCTTTTCCTCTTCTTATAATAACAAGCTCGTTGCCAGGAATGCTCATTTGAGTCCCTGGTTCGCCTATTGATTGAGCAGCAACGGTTCCAACAGGTTCGGATGCTTCTACAATCGCATTGTTATAATTAATATAAATCTTGTTTAATAAGTATTCTAATTGTTCCTCTTCTAACACTTCGTCTTTTACTTTATCTCTAATTTTCTCAATTAAATCATTTGGTATTCCATCATCTTCTAATTCTTTCAATTTTACTTCTAAAATTTTCGGAGTTATTTTTGTCATTACTGATAACCTCAATTATTTTTTATCTAGTCACCAATTTTTTCCTTTTTCCATTCTTTGAATGCTTTAGTCTCTTTACCCCGCCAAATCGCATTTTTTCCAGTTTCTTTTTCAAACTGTTCTTGTAAGGCTTCATCATCCTCAGTTTTAGCAACATCTTTTTTTGCTGGTGCTTTTTTTGCTGGTGCTTTTTTTGCTGGTGCTTTTTTTGCTGGTGCTTTTTTTGCTGGTGCTTTTTTTGCTGGTGCTTTCTTGGTTGGTGCTTTTTCTGCTGGTGCTTTCTCTGCTGGTGCTTTCTTTTTTGGTTTGCTCTTGATTTCTTGTCGAATTTTGTCAACGTCAAGCGATTTTGCTTTTAATAATAATACATCTAAATTAACTGCATTGCCATGATCAGTATGCATTGGGTCTATACTATCATCGCCAAACTCATATTCAATTATATTTTTATCCGAATTGCGGACAGTACCATCGTTTTCGATGACAAGATCTTGGAGAGCATTAACTAATCTCCGTTGCATATATCCGGACGTGCTCGTGCGGACGGCCGTGTCTACCAGCCCCTCTCGACCCCCCATTGCGTGAAAGAAAAATTCTTCTGGATTTAAACCATTCCTATATGAAGATGAGACAAATCCACGGGATTTTGGACTAAGATCATTCATTTTGAAATGAGGCAATGTTCTTTGAGTATATCCTCGATTAATTCTTTCACCTCTTATAGCTTGTTGTCCAACTACGGCAGACATTTGTCCTAAATTTAGGATATTTCCTCGAGCCCCAGATTTTGTCATTATAACAGAATGAGCCTCATCTCCTATATAAAAAGCTGCAGCTTCATTAGCTTGACTTCGAGCTTGATTTAAGACTTGTCTGATTCTTAATTCTAAAGTTTCTCTCATGGAACGTCCAGGAGCTCTTTTCAATATGTTTGTATCATTTTCATAGTAAGCTCTAATGAGTTTTTTTGATTCTTTATTCGCATGACTAATAATATCTTGTATTTTTTCAAAAGCTTCTCCTTTGACATAAACTTCATCTAAACCCATTGTCATCCCGTTTTTGCGAATGACATATAGAAGCATTTTAGTTGCATTGTCTAAAAATTCTCTTCCTCTAGCATTACCATGATCTTTAATGATCCTTTGTAGAATACTATTTGATTGCATAGCCCCAAATGAATTCTCATCAATTGTTCCTGTAACCAATTCACCATTCTTTATTGTTACATAAGCATCATAAGGGCAATCTAATTCCTCACAGACATCACATTTCTTACAAAATTTTGATTTCACTCGAATATTCAAATCATTTGGAAAAAGAGTACTAAAAATTTGTTTCCCTGAATATAATGGTTCAGGATCTGTTGTGAGGGGTTTTAAAGTATCTAAAGTGAAATTGGGATTACTTTCAAAAATTCCTCCTTTATAAAGCAATTTTAAAGTATCTTTTCTATTATATATCGATTCTTTACTAGTGAATTGAAAAACACTGGAAATAAAATCTTGGATACCCCCTAATATAGGTCCACCAAATCGGGGAGATAAAATATGCTCTTGAACTTTAAGTAGTAGTTCTGCTTCTGTTCGCGCTTCTTCACTTTGAGGAACATGTAAATTCATTTCATCACCATCGAAATCAGCATTATAGGGAGGGCAATTTCCGGTTAAAAATTCATTCGCAATAAAGTTATCATAGTTACCATTCATCGTCACATCATAAGCGATATCTAGCTTGATGTTTTCAATTTTTGCTATTTTATCCCATACTAATCCATCACTTAACATTTCAGTTGTTTCAAGAATCCATTCATTAAATGTCGGAAAATTAATGGGTAATCCTGCGTGTTCATATATTCCTCTCTCCCATCTAGATATAGTTGTTGGAGTTACATTGATTCTATTCGCAATTTGTTCTAATGTTAAACCATTCTCTCTTGATTTTATTGCTTTTAACTTAACTTCTTGCATTTTATTTCTTGCCAAGAATTTGAGAGTTAAATATTCTGAAACATAACGACAATAAATTTCTTTTTCTCTGGCAAACTCACATCCAATTTTCTTATAAAAAGATAAAAGTTGTTTTTCATTTGATGCGATATTTGCTGCATAAGAAGTAGTTCTTAATCCATCCTTTTTTCTAATATTACCAGGTTCAGTAGAATAGGAAGAAATATCTGCTCCAAATTCATTTAAAAGGTATTTAATATCGTTAAAAAAGTGTAAAGCAGTCAGACCATCAATTTTAGACATTTTAAAAATGGGTTGATTAATAATTTTTGCTGACTTTGTATGCAATCGAGGTGTAGAAAGTTCTCCACCAAAATATGCCCTTAAGAAAGCTCTTTTTACCATTTTTGAACCATTAAGAATCCATTCAGGAACTGAGAATTCTTGAGTGACTTTATCTCCAACAGGGACTCCTAATGCATGAAAAGCTATAGCAAATGATTTTTTCCTAATATCAATTATTATGGCTTTTCCTTTAGGCCGTAAAACTTTTCCTGAAACAGTAAATATTTCATCACCTCGAGATTCTTTTATTTCTGGTTCTGGAGACTCAATCCCAACGGACTTTAATTTATTTCTTATGTTTTCAGCATCTTCCATTGAATTGATCCTGAAGGTCAAATGAACTCCTCTCTCATCCCACCATAAAGTTCCATCTGCCATTAAATGTCCAACTAAAGATGCCAAAATAATTTGTTTCTTGGAAATTGGAGGTATATTTAACAATTTTGCTTTATTTAATTCGTCTAATAATTTATTAGTATAGGTATTAGGAGGGCAAGCATTCAATATATCTTCAGCAGATAATATTGTTACACCGGAATTATATTCTATCTCAGGGAGATCAATAGGATACACTGCAACTCGATCTCCTAACGAAAGAGAATCAGCAGGAATTTTTCCTTTTTCTGTATAAAAGGGATGATCAAGAGTTGTTTCAATAAATCTTCCCATTTCTGTAATAATTCGTTTTCCTTCAATTCTATCTTTAGATAACTCAGAACTTATTATCTGACTTTCCTTTATTCCTTGAGAAATAATGTTTATATCATTAATATTATTAGGTAAATCTTTTTTCCAAGTGCAAGAGTAAAGATCAATATTATCATAATTATTTACAAGACGTTTTATATTAATTTTACCCATATCTGTATGGATAGGTGTATTTCCTTCTAGGCAAACAGTTAAATTTAGCCTAAAAGTTCTTCCATCCATTATTTTTACTTCATGAGCCATTATTGACATTCTATGGAGAGATGGTTGTCGATTGAATAAGACTAAATCTCCATTATTTAAATGTCGTTCGACTGTAAATCCTGGAGCAATCATGTCAGCAATTAATTTTCTATTTTTGACATAGCGGAGATCAATTCTTCTACGATCGTTCCTAATTATGTAATTTGCTCCTGGATGTCTAATAGGACCATTTAATATTAATTGCTTCATTTCTTCGATATTCCAATCGTTTACATTAGTTGGAATTGTTAAAATTTTTGCTACATCTTGAGGTACACCAACTTCATTAATGCTTATATAAGGATTTGGAGATATAACGCTTCTTGCTGAAAAATCAACTCTTTTCCCACTAAGATTACTTCTAAATCTTCCTTCTTTACCTTTCAATCTTTGAGTCAAGGTTCTTAACGCTCGACCCGAACGATGTCTAGCCGGCGGTATTCCTGAAACTTGATTATCGAAATATGTAGTAATATGATATTGCAATAGTTCCCATAAATCTTCGACTATCAAGTGCGGAGCACCAGCATCAATATTTTCTCTTAATCGTTGATTAATCCGAATTACATCAACAAGTTTGTGGGTTAAATCATCCTCAGATCGAATTCCGCTATCTAAAGTAATTGAGGGTCTTGCACATACAGGAGGTATAGGTAATACTATAAAAATGACCCATTCAAGGCGAGCATTTTCAGGCGAAATTCCTAATATCCTAAGATCAATATCATTTATTTTTTTAAGTCGATCTATAATCTCAATAGGTGTTAATCTGCGGGAACCCTTATTCTCCTCTTCTTCATAGAACGTGGTTGGCTTTTCAATTATTATTTTTTTCTTAGTTGCCCCACAGTAAGGACAAATTTTTGTTTTCCTTGCCCTTTTGAATACAATTTTAGTAAAATCTTCATCTCCCTCAAAAAACATCTTTCGATGTTTTGTCTGTTTGTCCCCAAATCGTGTCTTTTCCTCTTCTGAAAGCATTAGTTTTGAACATGCTGGACAGATTGATCTTAGAACTTTCAATACTTTTTTAGCATAGCCTACATGAATAACTGGACGGGCTAGTTCTATTTAGACGTATTAAACTTATTGTTTAATACAGTGCCCGAAATGTCCCATACAATTACTCACGAGGTTTCCGCATGTCTGGCAACGCTGTCCTGGTTCTATTGTTCCTAATCGTTGATCCATTAATCCAGATGGAATAGGTAACCCATCTTCATCATAAGTATCTGCCGTAATTATACGAGCAGCAGACATCTTTCGGATCTCGTCAGGGCTTAAAAGTCCAAACTTGATCTTTTCAATCATTTTAGTCCGACTAAAAGAATAACTCATGAAATTGACTCCTTTTTTTTAATTTTAGATTTATTAATATAAATAATAATTTCATATGACTAACCTTAAGTGAATACTTCATAATTCATTGGAGAAGACACTCTCTAATAATTTTGAAACATGATATTTTAAAGAATAAGTTAATAAAATCTCCACTGTGAGATAAATAGTACATTCAAAAATAAAAAATTTACGGTTTTCGTAAATTTATTCATTAACGATTGGGAAAAAAATTTCTTAAAAAACCTTTTCTTTTTGTCTTTGTGTGTTTTCTTTTTTGATATTCTTTACAAATTTTCTATAAGATTTTCTATATTCTTTACTATTTCTAATTGTTGATAGTTTTTCTTGATAATTCTTATTTTTTATACAAATACAATCATTAATTGGAGGATATTTTGATAAAACATCAAGAAATTTACTTTCGCCAAATGTGTTAAATGCTTTTTTTAGAAATTCTGATTTTAAAATAAGATTTTCTTTATATTTTTGCCAATATAGTTTAAAGTCTTCCCAATCATTCTCAAAATGGGAAAGAAACCATTCTTCAATCCCATAATAATTATCTAATTCATCTAAACATTCTGTAAGAAAAGGATATTTCTTTTTCATATATTTTTCTTCATCTACTTCAATATCATTAAAGAATTCACTTCTGTTCTTGAATAAGTTAACAGCAGAAGAGATTATTTTCTCTTTATTATAATTTGATAACTGAACATTAGTAAACATAGACTTAAATATTCTGTTAATAATTTTATCTCTAACTTCATATTCTAATTCTTTTGATATATTATGTTTATATTGAGGAGTACCAATCTTATTTTGAATAGAATTTATAAAATCAAAAAAGATCTCATTTATAATTTCATCTATTTTTAAATCTATTTCTAAATTATTAATATCTAAAGAATTGTGAATTTCTAATAAAAAACTACATATTGTTTCATAGAAATATTCCTTCAAATCTGGATCAAGTCTTACCATAACTAAAATTTTAACACGGATATTTTTAATACTCTATTATAAATTTATCTATTAAAATTTATTCTTTTTAAGCTCATTGTCTGTCCTGCGACATAGATATTTTTTTTTATTTGTAATTTAATAAAAGATCAGTTTTATTTGTTCTAATTAATTGTTCTAACTTATAATGGATAAAATGTCAATCTTTAAATTGAAAATAATGAATTTCATTATTCAATTTTTAATTTTAAGCTTATTAATATTTTTATTTGATTATAAATTTCATATAATCTTTGATAAAGGGATCTCAGGTGAGCGTAAAATTATTATTCAATTTATTGCTAATTATATTTTATTTGAGCCAAATAATATAACGGATCTATATTTTATTTATTTTTCATGGACGATCGTTTCTCTAATTCCTATTTTTATCTTTAACGATTATAAAAAGGCTTATTCCATGAATTTAACAACATTTTTCTTTCCAAAT
>SDNM01000021.1 GCA_004524385.1 Promethearchaeota archaeon | reverse complement strand
TTTTCGTGAAGCAAACTAATCCACCAAACATTTCTACTTTTTTTCCAGCGTCCGATTCAGCATTCACAATTTTAGTTTTAATCCCGTGATTTTTTGCGATTTGTAATATTCGATAAGTTCTATTTCTTTTCCTATGATTTTCAAGATACTCATCTGTAAGGATTATATAATTAGGCTTAGTTTCATAATTTTTCCATTTTTTATCTATTTCTCTTTCAATTTCTGCCAATGTATAAAGAATTTTGGAGTATTTATTGGGTTTGTTTATTAATTCATCCAGATCTTCTAATATTAACATCGCTTCTTGGTTTGATACATCTTCAACCGCTTCTTTGAAATACTCATTTTGTACGAGATAAGATACTTCTTCCAGATTTTTTGCTGAACCTACTATTTCATTAAATATAACCGCGTTTTTCCCCTTTTTTAACCATAAATGATGCTTCTTAACGTGACTTAAAAACTCTTTTGAATATTCTTTTTTCGGAGGGGATACAATTAAGTTACTTTTTATACCTTCTTTTATAACTGATCTTATTTTATCCACAATCTCCTCATGAAAATGGTATAATTGTTTGTTATCTTGATATTTCCTTTTTCTTCCACGCTTTATTATGATATCTGGTCTTACTGTTTCACTGAAAATTCTCCAAAATACTGCGCGATCATCATGTAATCCAATGAGTAATGAAACGGGATGACCACGCTTTACTCGAGTCTTTCTTTTCTTTAACGTCATCAGAAAAAGCTATGAATATGGTGCCAAGAGGGGGAATGTCAAATTCGCTCGATTTGGGCGAATTTTTTGAACCCCCGATACCCAGATCTTCAGTTTCACCATATTCGGGTGTACCGATGTATGCTGGTGCGTTCCCGGGTTTCGCGGACTTCTGAAATACAGAAGCTCCCTACGCCACCTTGGCATCTTATGATATATCTTATTATGAGTTAAAATTCATTTTAAAATTCTTAATAAGATATCTTTAAAAGGTAAATACATCATATAAAATTTTCCGCTTTATATTTTTTTGAAAATGAACCTTGGCACATATGATTATTTACGTTCCTTTAAATTTCTAAAAATAAGGACATAACTTAGTATAGGTAAGGTAGAAAGGAAAAGATATCATTTAAAATTTTCCGCCTTATCTTTTTTTGAAAATGAACCTTGATTGGTAAAACCTAAAACTATATATACATTTGACAATATTTTTGACATAATTAATAGGCTTTAACTTACTATGTTGCTCCAATTGAATACTATTCAAGAGATTGAACTCTTATTTTATTTAACAGCCACAATATTAGGAATTCAATTAGCAATATTTTTTTTTTATCGATATTATAAAATCAGAGACGAACGACTCCCTTTAAATATGATCTTATTGTTATTTGGAGTGTTTTATTTATTTTTTATTTTTAGCGATTTTATTTTAGCTATTAATAGACTGTTTATTTTGGATCCTATTTTGACGGAAATAATTTACAAATTTGGATATGTTTCAATGCTTCTTTCTACTATATCACTTTTATTTTTTATTAGTATTAAAGAATTTTCAAAAATAATTAATACAAAAATCGCGAAATGTCTAATAATCATTAATGTAATTCCGATTATTGTTGTGATCCTTTTACCTTCAAGTGAGCTGTTCACATTTTTAATAGTTACAATAATAATATCAGCAATTTTAATATACTTTCTAATTTTTCAAATCAAATTAATTAAAACTTCTAAAGGAATTATCAAAAATAGATTATTACTGATTTTTATTGGTACTGATTTAAATATAATCTCCTTATTTTTTGTGTTGGAGATTATAGCAGAGTTTTATCCTTTAAATATTCTTATTTTCATGGGGATTTCTTTATTGATGGCAGGTCTTATTATTGTATTATTAGGTGTTAATTCGTTCCCTGCTTTCTATGAACTAAAATGGAAAGAAAATTTATTAAGACTACTTATTATCGACCAAAAAAATCATGCTAGTCTTTATAGTTATGATTTCTCTGAATTAAAATCTAAACACGAAGATTATAAGAGATTATTTTCAGGAGGCATTACTGGAATCGACAGCATTCTTTCAGCTATAACGAAAACGGAAGGTGAAAAAATGAATAAAATTAAACAAGCTGATTCACTTATTTTATTAGAATATGGAACTAGAGTCCCCCTTCAAATAGCTTACGCCTTAATCGTTAAAGAAGATTTAGATAGCAATCGTTTTTTTTTAAAAACTATTAAAAATCAGTTTGAAGCATTTTATAAAGAAATATTAAGTGAAGTAGATAGTTTTATAGGAAGTGAAGAACAACTTTTTGGAAGTTTTGATTTAATAATAAAAGGTCTATTATACTAAAGGTGAATATTAACATGCTGTTTTTAGAATTCCCAATAAGTGGAGATTTAAGATTACCTTTATTGATAATGGAATGGATTTTCATAACTACGGGGTTTGAAATTAGTCTTATTTTTTTAGTGCGATATTTCAAACAAGAAAAAACATTGAGAAATTTACAAGATGTCGGATATTTTACTTTATTTTTCGGCTTTTCACTAATGTGGTTTTTTTTTATTTTAGGGGATTACTTTGTTCCAGACAATATTGTATCTCCCTTTCTTATTTGGAGAAGTGGAAGTGCACGAGCATTTTTCTTAAATTTAGGGTATTTTTCAATGATTTATTTTACGATGATTTATCTTTTATGTGTTGAAAAATATATTGTATTTCTATTTAAAAAATATGTATTTACAACGATCTTTTTAATATGTGCCATATTGTTTTCGATCTTGTTTTTCATCGATATTACGATAACTCAAACGATAACATATATATATTGGAGTAGTTTTTTATTTTTTTTTGCTATATATTTGATAAAATTTATAAAAAAGTCAGGGAAAAACACGATATTGCTTTTTAGCGGATTTTTCTTAATGATATTTGGATTTGGACTTACTACAGACGCTCTAATATCGGCTTTCGGTCTTGAGGGTCGAATGATTGGTGCTATTATTCAATTATTATCTGTTGTAGTATTATCTTATTATTTCTTGACCCTACCACCGTTTTCTGAATTTGATTGGCAAGACAAAATAGAAGCTGTTTTCCTAGTAAATGATGCAGGTATTTGCATTTATTATAAAGTTTTCAGTGAAAGAAAAGATTTAGTGGATGAAAATTTAATTTCTGCCGCAATTACCAGCATAAATATAATGCTTGACGAACTAAGTGAAACTGGTGAGCATCAACATGGTATTTCGGTCTTACAAAAGAAAGGAGAAAATGTGATTATCTATCAAGGACAACTTGTATCTGGTATATTGTATACTTCAGAAGAACTAAATTTTCCTAAGGTTGTATTAAAAGATTTTGTTGATAAATTTGAAACTCTTTATCATAATATCTTAATAAAATGGGATGGAGTCACAGATATATTTAAACCAGCTGAAATTATGGCAAAAGATCTATTTCACAAGTAATTTTTTTATTTTTATGTTAAAAAGTCTATTATACTAAAAGGTGAATATTAACATGCTGTTTTTAGAATTCCCAATAAGTGGAGATATAAGATTACCATTATTGATAATGGAATGGATTTTAATAATTACAGGTTTTGAAATTTGTCTTATTTTTTTAGTTCGATTTTTCAAACAAGAAAAAACATTGAGAAATTTACAAGATGTCGGATATTTTTCAATAATTTTCGGCTTTTCACTAATGTCGTTTTTTTATATTATAGGGAATTACTTTGTTCCAGACGATATTGTATCTCCTTTTCTTATTTGGAGAAGCGGAAGTGCAAGAGCACTATTCTTGAGTTTAGGATATTTTTCTATGACTTTTTTTACAGTGATTTTTCTTTTATGCATTGAAAAATATTGTGTGTTTCTATTTAAAAGATACGTATTTACAACGATTTTTTCAATATGTGCCATATTGTTTTTGATCGTGTTTTTCATCGATATTAGGATGACTCAACCAATACAGTATATATTTTGGATAAGTTTTTCATCTTTTTTTGTTATATATTTGATAGATTTTATAAAAAAGTTAGGGAAAAATAGGATTTTCTTAATTAGCGGTGTTTTTTTAATGATTTTTGGATTTTTGCTTACGATAGACGTCGCAATAGTGATTTTTGGTCTTGAAAGTCGAATGATTGGTGTTATTATTATGTTATTTTCTGTCGTAATATTATCTTATTTTTTCTTGACCCTACCACCGTTTTCTGAATTTGATTGGCAAGACAAAATAGAGGCTCTTTTTCTAGTGAATAATGCGGGGATTTGCCTTTATTATAATGTTTTCAGTGAAAGAAAAGATTTAATGGATGAAAATTTAATTTCTGCCGCAATTACCAGCATAAATATAATGCTTCGCGAACTAAGTGAAACTGGTGAGGAACGAAATGCTATTTCGGTCTTACAAAAGAAAGGAGAAAATGTGATTATCTATCAAGGACAACTTGTATCTGGTATATTGTATACTTCAGAAGAACTAAATTTTCCTAAGGTTTTATTAAAAGATTATGTTGATAAATTTGAAACCCTTTATCATAATATCTTAATAAAATGGGATGGCGTTTCAGATATATTTAAACCAGCTGAAATTATGGCAAATGATCTGTTTCGCAAGTAATGTTTTTGTTTTCTAGTAAATTTTTTCCTTTACTATCGCAAATAAGAACTTTACCACTTTTAGTTTAATCTCTAAATCATTTAACTAATCATAAAAATTTATCCAATCCTTTTTTTAGGTTCAAATCCTTACTTCTGTTTAAATAGGGAGTAATAAATTTAATAATTTTAGAATTAAAATTTCTTAATTTTGGCATCTCTCCTCTCTTATAAACATCTAGAATTGATTCTTCTAAATTATTTAGATTTAATCCTGCCCATTTCATTGAACTATCTGATTTTCCTTCTAATGAATCCTTATATTCCTTATTTAGCAAAAGTTCTGATATTTTATAATTCCATTTTCGGTAATCTTTAGGTATCCAACGTTTCATTCTAACTTGTAAATTATATTTTTTACATAGATTTAGCAATTTTTTATTTAATCTCATATAGTATTCTTGCCAGTTCTCTTTCTTTCCATTATATAAATCTAATAATGGTTGAACCGCGTCTTTATAATTGCTTTTTTTCAATTTTTTAATAAAAAAATCTTTCTGAGAATCCCTTAATGTCAAACCACTAAATAATACAAATTCAGCACCAGCTTCACTTGATTTCCGAATCACTTTATCTAAATTCTTATTAGTATCACATAAAAAAGGAATAATTGGCATAAAATTTATGCCAACTTGAACATTCGGAGCTTTTTTTTTAATTATTTTTAAAGCTTCAAGACGTTCCTCTGGTGTTGACGAGAAGGGCTCGAGAAATCTCGCTAATTCTTCATCCATGGTGGTAATAGAGAATCCTATAGCACACCAAGTATTAGTGGCAATTTTTTCGAAGAGTTCAAGATCTCTTATAATTAAATTCGATTTTGTAGAAATGCAAACAGGAAATTTATATTTGAAAAATACTTTCAAGATTTTCATTGTATTTTCAGCCTTTTTCTCAATTTGCTGATATGAATCATTGACTCCACCCATAGCTACTACATCTGGCAATAGGGTTCTAGCTCTTTTGATTCTTAAATCTAATTTTTTATCAATATCAGTCTTAATTATGACTTCATTCTCAAAATCCTGTATTTCTTGTAAATAATAACGATTACTCCGGGCATCACAATATACACAAGCATGCTCACAGCCAGAATAGGGATTTATTGTATATCTTGCCCAAAACCAAGAATCAGGAAATTTTAGCTTATTCAATGCCGTTTTGAATTCCCTATTAATATATTTTACCATTATCAGACTAATTTTTATAAATATATCTCACTTATCTTTAATAATTAATAAATAAGCAGAGATAATAAATTTGGATTTATGATATTCGGTTGAAAAGTAAAAAATAACCTTAAAATTAAGGATGAAATTTTTTGGCTAAGGAATGTAAAAGTTTATTTTAAGTCATTTTTTTGAAAAAATCATAGGAATTCATCAATTTATTTTTTTACTTTATATAATTTAAGTTTAATATGTTATAATATTTAGAAAGAAAGAAGAATGAATAAAAAAATGCGCCCTCCGGGAATTGAACCCGGGTCCTCGGGTTGGAAACCCGAGATTCTTACCACTATACTAAGAGCGCAGAATTATTTATATTAATAACGTATAATTTTTTATTTAAATTAAACTATGCGAAATTTCATAGTAAGTAATTATTCTATTTATAACCACCCATGCATCTAATTGATGTTTTGAAATAGATATTAAATTATCTGATAATGATAAGATCTCTTTTGAAAAACTCCCTTTTTGAAAGCCTCCAATAATTGCAATATAGTTTTTAGACGAGTTTTTTAGAAATAAATTTTGATGGCTTTTAATTAATGATCCCCTACTTGAAAATAATAGTATTTCTGAATTTTCAATGGGTTTTATTAGGTCATTTAAATTTCCATCTACTTGAGAGATTAATGTTTTATCTTTAATAATTATATCTCCCTCTAATAATGTTTTTCCTATTAATCCTTTAAACCGATTATAATTTCTTGCAATTCTAATCTCTGGATTTATATCAAAGATTCTATTATGAATTGTATGAACGTATATCTTTAGATTTCCACTCTTATTTAAAGGAGACCCCAGTGCATTGAGCAAACAAATATGGGTAATATCAGGACGCCCTCTTTTCTCATGATTTTTAAGGTTTTTCATAGCGGAATGATGTAAGGCGTTATCTAAAAGCAGTGAATAATATTTTTTAACTTTTAAATTTCTTTTTACAGAAGGTTGATTGCGAATTTGCTTAGGAATTAATTCAAGTCCACATTCTACTAAAATAATGATCAATGGCATGATTAATTTATGATTTTTCTTATTAGAAATACATATTATTCAATTAATTCTTTGTTTTAATAAAATATCGCGTTGTTTTATTACACTCAAAACAGGTTAAAGAAACATGTGAGCCCTTTCCTTTTCGAGATTGCATTCTTATCCTGCAATTTAGCCCTGGATATAAAAATGATTTACATTTATTACATATGCGTTTTTTCCATTCAAATGGAATTTTAATTCTGGCTCGCTGAGCGTAACGGCGAGCTAAATATACATATCTATTACTTAACCTCTTATTTTCATGAAATATTTCGTGAGCTCTTTGAAATAAGAAATTTATTCTATTTCTTGCGATCTGTTTAATTAAACGTTTAGAATTAGACATTTGATATGTATTTAAAATTAAATTCTATTGGTTTTTTTCAATTGGATTTTTAGAAATGATAAATGTGAATCCACGCACATCTAATAAATAGGATTCTGTGTTTTTAGAAATGTTATGAGCAATTTCTTTTATATTTGATTTTATAGCAATAGATTTTAGTGCTTTAATTTTAATTATTTTATATCTCTTAAGCAATTTAGAGATATGAATTATGAATTCATCAGTAATACCATTCTTTCCTAGAGTTGCGTGCGGTTCTGATAAAAGTACTTTTTTAAATTCCCTAGTATAACCCATTTCTTGTTCTTAAAATAATAAAATTTTTAATTTTCTATTGATTTTACAAAATATTATAATAATAAATAAGAAATATGAATTAAAGATATTAGCATATGTCGATATACATCATTGACCCATCTACGTTTATTCAAGCAGTTGCTGAAAAACTAAAAGAATACCCTGAAATCAATGCTCCAAATGGTTCGGAATTTTGGAAGACCGCATTTTTTAAGGAATTAGCACCAGTTAATCATGATACATTTTGGTATGTCCGATGTGCATCATTATTAAGAAAAATTAATAAATTTGGACCAATCGGAGTAAATCGATTAAGAAAGAAATATGGTGGCAGGAATAAAAAGGGTTCTGGTTTAAAACATAGTGCGAAAGGAAGCGGAAAAATCATAAGAGTGGCATTACAGCAATTAGAAAATGCTAATTTAATTGAAAAAACAGAAAAAAATGGCAGAATTCTTTCTAATGAAGGAAGAAGCTTATTAGAAAGAACAGGATATTCTATTTCAAGAAATAAAAGCTAATTTGCGGGTTTTATTTTGAGTGACGAAGAAAAATTAGAAGAATTAAGAAGGAAGAAATTACAAGAGTTGCAACAACAAGTCGCTCAGCAACAAATAGCTGAGGCTCAAAAGCAAGATTTTGAAGCTCGTAAGTATCAAATAATGAGAAAGATACTTTCACAAGAAGGAAGACAACGATTAGAAAACATTCGAATTGTTAAGCCTGAATTTGCCCAAGAAATTGAAATTCAATTAATACAACTAGCTCAAGCAGGAAGATTAAGAGGTCCATTATCGGATGCAGCTTTTAAAAAGTTGTTAGAACAACTTTCAGGTAAGAAAAAAGATTTTAAAATTAAAAAATTTAATCAAACAATCTAAAGAGAGATAAAAATTATATTATGGCAAGAAATAAAGACTTACCCTCTAAAGTAAGAAGAGCTAAAAAGCTGAATCAGAGTAAATCCATTCCAAGTTGGGTTACAATGAAGACAGGGGGTAAAATTAAAACTAGTCCTTATACGAGAAGAGAATGGAGAAATACCAAACTGAAGAAAGATTAAACAGAAAAAATTGAAAAAAAATGGCGAAAAAAAAAAGTAAAGAAATTAGTTTAGATGATTTAGAACAAGAGTTGGAGGAAGTTAAAGAAATCGAAGGTTCATCGGATCAAGAATTGGATGCTGAAGAGATTCAAGAAGAAATAGTTGAAGAAGAAATTGAAGAAATTGAAGAATTTGAAATAGAAGAGATTTCTGAAGAGCAAGAAATCGAAGAAATATTTGAGGAAGAAATTGAAGAAGAGTTAGAAGAAGTTGAAGCCCCCAAAGAAGAGATTATTGACGAACGACTATATAATATACCTATCGTGAAAGCGCGAAGAGGTCCTAGAAAGAAATGGGCAAAGAAATCGATCAGATACTTACGGGAATATTTAGATCGCCATTTTAAACCGGAATCTTTAATAATTTCACAAGAAGTAAACGAGAAGATTTGGGAACGGGGAGCTCAAAAACCCCCTCGAAAATTGAAAGTAAGAGCAACAAAGAATATTGATGGATTAGTTGTTGTATATCTCGCCTGAGATTATAACTTTACTACTTTTAAAATATAGTTTCGGTGGAAATTAAATCGTTGTCTATTCTTAAAGCTCAAGTTTTTGGAAATAATTTAATAGGCGTTTATTTAGCAGCAAATAATTCGTATGTTTTATATCCTCATCTTCTATTAAAACCAATACTTAAAAAGTTCAAATCAGTTTTTAACGAACCGTTATTTCCTTTAACTATAAACAATTCTAATCTATTAGGAATATACACTGCATCAAACAAATACGGAATTATAGTACCGAATATCATAAAGGAAGATGAATTTAACGTGCTGAAATCAAATATTGGAGAGTCAACTCAAATCGGAATTCTCAATTCCTTAGATAATGCATTTGGAAACCTAATACTTTGCAACGATAAGGGTGCAATTATTAGCTCATTTTTAAAAGATTATAGAAAACAAATAGAAGATATTTTAAATATTGAAACTGAAGTATTTGAATTTGCAGGCTCTTCTCTTCCAGGTTCAATATCCATAGCAAATAATAACGGCTGTTTAGTCCATCCTCTTGCTAATGACGATGAAATTGAGAAGATCTCATCAATCTTAAAAGTGGAAACTGATGTAAGCACCATCAATCGAGGTATTCCATATCTTAGTGCGGGTGCGATAGTTAATGACAAAAGTGGGATTTTTGGCATGGATTCAACTGGACCAGAATTAATGAGGCTTACATCAGTTCTAGGACTTTAAAAAGCTTTAATTTTGCTCATATATTCTCGTGATAATATATTTATTTAAAAAAAATATTATAACCAGTTTATAATTACTTAAATTTATCTCTATGAGATAAATTTTCTTTAAAAATTATTAAGTACAAAATTAATCTTTTCTAATATTATAATATTATTAAGATATCAAAATATAAAAATATAAAAAAAAGAAAAAAAGTTGATTTAGCTTTTAATTAATTTTGGCGCTTGGGTCTTTTTTGCTTTTTAACTAGAATAGCAGATATAACGCATATTGTACCAATTATAAGATATAACCTATATCCGGGAATTGCTTCTGCTTTTTTACCATCGTCATCGTCATCATCATCATCATTATCAATGCTAATAGCTATAATGTCTCTCCACACAGTAATTTTAAAAAACCCACTAAGTTGGTTGTTGTGAGTATCATTAATCCGTACTTCTAACCAATACACACCTACACTTAGAGGAATTATTCTATTAGTAAGTACGCCAGTGTCATTAATATCGAAATTAATAGTGTCGTTTACCCACCAAGACAAAGAATCTATTCCAGAAAGATCAGAAGCGTTTAAATCATAGTTAAATCCGTAGCCGAATTCGACGAATTGGTTGGTTGGTTCCTGATCCCAAGTGGGGGCAGTAGTGTCCACAACGGTAATTGTAATAATTTTACTTATATTGTTATCAAAAATGTCAGACGCATTTATCATAAGCCCGTAATTAACGCCAAATGAAAGAACTGTGTTGTTAGTTATTATACCGCTACCTGAATCAATGGTAAAATTCGTCGTGTCATTAATCCAATATCCCTTTATTCCAAAAAGATCGGAAGCATTCACATCATAGTTTAATCCGTAGCCGAATTCGACTAATTGGTTGGTTGGTTCCTGATCCCAAGTGGGGGCAGTAGTGTCCACAACGGTAATTGTAATAATTTTACTTATATTGTTATCAAAAATGTCAGACGCATTTATCATAAGCCCGTAATTAACGCCAAAT
>SDNM01000020.1 GCA_004524385.1 Promethearchaeota archaeon | reverse complement strand
GCAAAACCCGCAGGAGGGTGGAAAGTTAAAGATATACCATTTGAAGAAGCAGATGATTTTAATTTATCAGATGAAGATTTTGATATAACTTCATTTGTTTATAGAATGGAAAAGAAAATGAATTCTATTTTAGATAATATTCGCAAAGATCGTAGAGTTTCTGATTATGGAGGTCGGGGAATTGGTCGTAGAATTAAAATAGCCTCGTCTCAAAAAGGAAGGTATGTATCATATCGGACTCCTAGAGGTCAGCGACCAAAAAGTATAGCTTTAGATGCGACAATTAGGAACTACTTAAAAAATATTGTGTACAATAAAACGGAAATTAGCTTTCCAATTCGATTTAATAAATATGATTTAATGGATAAAATCTATGAATATCGAGCACCATTAGCGCTATTTTTTGTTCTTGACAGTTCTGCGTCAATGTACTATGTTATTAAACAAATGACTGATGTTATTTTATCTTTACAAAAGGAGGGTTATAGAAAAAGAGATAAAATTTCCCTTATTATCTTCAGAGGTAAAGAGGCTGTTGTTTTACAAAAGCCAACTGTCATTTTTAAATATGCTTTAAATAAATTAAAAAAAATAGAGGGAAAATCATATACACCAATGGCAGCTGCCTTAAGAAAAGTTATGGATTTAATAAAGGCAGAGAAAATGAAAAATAAGAATATTGTTCCTGTAATTTTTATTTGTTCAGACTGTGGTGCTAATATTTCAGCGAAATACCCTGAATTGATTGCTCAAATCGAAAGTGATTATGGCATAATTATTCAGGAATTAAAAGAATTGACCAAAAAGCTGTCAAAACAAAAAGTTCATCTAGTTGTGTTAGAACCAAAAAAATCCTACGCAACGCAGGCACTGGGAGTACATCCATATTCTGCTGATAAAATCAAGAAAAATTTTAAAAAGTACGGAGGAGCTGAAATATATAAGTTCGATCGTTATAATCCATCTTCTCTGATACTAGAATTAAAAAAGATTCTTTAATGACATATCTCGTTTCTAATATTTTTATTGTTTGTTTTTTGCAAACTCTAAAGCTATTTCCGTAGCCTCCTCTATTAATTTTAGATGTCTTTTTCCGAAGGATTTTAATAATTTTCTATAAAGTCCAGGAAATAATCCTTGTAAAAATTGCATTAGTCTTCCATAACGTCTCTCAAAAATATATAATTTTTTCTTTTTAATCTTTTTAATAAAACGTTTTACAGCTCGCTCTACGGGAAATCCTCCAGCAAAACCATTATATATTCCTTGCTTTTTAGTGAATTCTTCCCAATAATGTCTTTTCCCTATTTTAAGGGCTTCCTGCATAACATCAACATTAAATCCTTCCAATTTTTCAGGGGATATGCCAAATCCAACTGATTCAATTAAATTTGTTCTAATTGGAAAAGGACAAATTACTGACACATCAATTCCTTTATGACTATATTCACCATAGAGTGATTCACAAAATCCTGCATTCGCAAATTTTGATGTGTTATATGGATTTAAGCCCCCCACTCCTAAGCTTCCTGCAATAGAAGCCGTTACAATGATGTGTCCATGGCTCTGCTCTATTAATTTAGGTATAAACGCTTTTACTACATAATACATGCCAAATAAATTGACATTTATGGTTCTCTCCCATTGGGCTTGAGCTATATCCTCAAATGGCCCACCTGTAGCGATACCTGCATTACTAAAAAGAAAATGAATATCTTCTAATTCTTTAATTGAAATTTTAGCTAAATTTCTTACTTGGGAATTTTTTGTCACATCACAATTAACTGAGATTACTTTTATAGAAAATTGTTCTAATTCTTTTCTTAGTAATTCTAACATTTCCATATTGATATCAGAGATTACGAGATTACATCCATATTTTGCTAAGTTTAAAGCAAATTCTCGTCCAATACCACTGGCAGCCCCTGTTATAACAGCACTTTTTCCGTTAAAAAACTTCTTGCTTTTCATTATCTTAATTCACTTGCTATTTCTAACAATAAATTATAGAATTAATGAGAATTTAATTAAATTAGTATATTAAATATTTCTTTAAATTCCCTATCTATTATTTTATTAATGGCTAAAAATTCACGATCCGCATTAGTCGTAGGATTCAATACACGCCCTCTCACTTATTCTTTAAATAAGGCAGGATACGATGTATATGCAGTTGATTTTTTTGGCGATTTAGACTTATATCCAAATGTAAAAGATTGCCTAATCGTAATAAAAGAATTAGAAACTACTTATGATCTTTTAAAAAATAAGTATAGTATTTTTTTAGCTAATTTGACAATCGAGATATTACAAAAATATCCAAATATTGAATATTTAATAATAGGGAGTGGTTTAGATGATGCTTTTGAGGAAAGGGAGGCGATTTTAAAGGAAATAAATAAAGATCAATATTCTATAAAAAATTTAAATAACTCTATAGAATCAATTAAAATAGCCAGAAATATCGAACTTGTGCATAATATTATGTCATCAAAAGGATATAAAATTCCTCTTACTCTCCCGTATGAAAAAATTAAATCAAAAGAAAATGTGTTGAAATATCCGTTTGTTATAAAGAAAAAAACAGGAGCCGGAGGTATTAACGTTTATAGAATGGAAAATGAAGGCAGTTTATCATCATTTCTACAAACACAAAAGATGAAAGGTTTTAAAGAATCAGAGTGGCTAATTCAAGAATACATAGAAGGGATACCAGTGAGTTGTACTATAATTTCAAATGGAGAAGAATGCGAAGTTATTTCTATCAATAGACAAATTATTGGTTTAAAATTTCTAAATCCTCCTAAAGAATTTATGTATTGTGGCAATATTGTTCCTGCTTATTTATTTAAAGAAGATGAGGAATTAATCTCTCAAATTTCAATAACTTTAGCTAAAGAACTCGGATTAAAAGGGATTAATGGATTTGATTTTGTTTTAAAAAATCATAATCCTTATCTAATGGAGATTAATCCAAGAATTCCCGGTTCAATTAATGTTTCGGAAACTGTCCTTGATCTAAACTTATTGAATTTGTATATTCAAAGTTTTGATGGAACTAAGTGGGAATATATTGAAAAAAAACTTAAATCGAATAAATCTAAAGGATTTGCAACCAAATTAATTATGTTTGCTCCTAAAGAAATATATAGAGATAAAATAGAACAAATAAATCAACTTGAAAACATACACGATAAAACTGAGCCAAAAATTATATCAAAAGGCGAACCAATATGTACAATATTATATAAAGATAAGAATTTTTCAAGATCTTTTTTTGGAGCGTTAAAAATTGCGGATGAAATAAAGAAAATCATTGGTTAATAGAGTATTAAAAGGATATTCATAATAAAAAGATAAGAAGACTAATTATAATATATAAATGGGTTATCAAGATAATTTTTCTCAATAGTAATGCTAAAAATTAAATTTTAATAAGAATTGAATATATATAATTTAGAGAAAAAAAGTTATTTTCAAAAAACCTAATCATGGAAGTAAATGGAGATAAAGAAAAACTCTTAAGAGACACAATAGAGGATATAAAAAAAACCATCGCTCTTAAAGAAGATCAATTAAGCACTATTAATTCTACCTTGGTCCTTAAGGATGCGCAAATAAAGACGTTAGAAGACTCGTTAAAAGTTAAAGAAGAAAAAATTAGCGCTTTAGAAAAGACGGTAAACCTAAAAGAAGAAGAATTAAAATCGACACCTGTCTCAACAGTTGACGAAGCTGTACTAATAGAAAAAGATAAGAAAATTGAAGAACTTCAAAAAGAGATTGAAATATTAAACGATGAGTTAAATAAATCAGATGAAGTAATCGAGCAGTTAGAAGTAGAAAAAGAAAAATTAGAGGAAAAGGAAAAAAATTCCAAATCCTCAGAATCGAAAATTATTGATTATACAAATATTTCTATTAGCGTATCTGATATTATTGAAAAAATGCGCGAAATTTTACAAAATGCAATGCATAACGTAACAATTGTCGTTCCTAATATAACAGATTTACAAGAATTATACCTTTATGAAGTTAGATCGTCGGTTAATATGAAAATCTCTTGTGAAATTAATCCGGGAATTGAGGAAAACGCTGATTTATTGGATGAATATGAAAGCCTCGACAATATCTCTCTAAGAAATTTTGAGGGAAGCGATAGATATATTATAATAAGAGACGGTGAAGAATTACTGATTGGAGTTATTGGAAAAAACGATAATAATCATCTAGTCTTTCACACACGTGATCCTGGTCATATTAAACTCTTTAATTCACTCGTAATGGAAGGTTGGCTGAGATCACGTAAGATTTAGCTTCCTACAAAAATATTTTAAATCTAATTTTGTATTAATTTATTTTCAAGTGAAAATTGGACAATTAGTCTTTTCGCATCTGTCATTAATACCCGAAAATCTACACTCTATTGGTTCGTAATTTAAAACAATATCAAATTTGTCTTTTAAGAACTTCAATGTTTCAATAATAGATATTTTTACAGATCTTTTACAGCAATGTTCTAAATTATCTGCGATTTTAGCTAATACTTTTGATGTCATTTGATTTGCTAGTGTTCTTTCCTTATCTTTTGACGGAGTAGCTCCTGTAAATATACTAATAGCAATCCCAGCGCCCATACCAGCACCACACGTGCCATAAAAACCACACCAACCCCCAGGTATTTTTGATGCTCTTTTAATTGCTTCTTTAATATCCATAAAGGTTATATCGTCCCCATTGGGTTTTTTTACATCATTATTTTTTAAAGCTGTTAATATAACTGCTGGGGTTAACACATGATGTTCAGGACCATAAACTTTAAAATTATTATGCATCATAATCCTATCAGCTATTTCAAAAGGATCTTTTAAATCGGTTTTTTCACAAAATTTTTCTATTATTTCGATTGGAACATTGGAATGGCATGAGTCACATATATAATGACCATTCGGGCAATAAATATTTACAATATCACTTTTTAAACAGAATTCACATTTAAGTTCTTTTCGATCTTCTAATTGAGTTGCGTAGACTAACTCGTGACTACATATTTCGCATTTATCCTTCTTTTTTTCTGACATTTTTAAACTTAATCTTTTAATTATATTATTTCAATAAACGATCTTTTTCTTTGACTAAAAGATGCTAATTTATTGTATCCAATTTTTTTTAATAATTTCAGTATCTTTTTAAATTCATAAGCAAGTTCATTAGGATCATGTGCGTCAGATCCTAGTAAGATTGGGATATCTAACTCGCACATTTCTTTTAAGATCTCTTCACTTGGATATTGTTCTTTAACATCTTTTCTAAATCCTCCTGTATTAATTTCAACAGTTAGATCTCTTTTTTTAATGAGATCAAGTGTTTTTGAAATCTCAATCGTGATTAAATCTTTTGAATTCTTATTGGGAAATTTATTAAACTTTTTAGGCAAATCAAAATGACTTACTATATCAAAATCAAATTCCGTTGAATTTAGCATTTTTTGCATTGTCTGATAATATAGAAGAAAAACACGGTTGGCTCCCAAAGAATTATATTTTTCTAAAAATCTATTATCGTCCATTGCCCAAGGTCCATTCTCTAAGAATAATATATGTATCGATCCTAAAATAAAATCCAAGTGAGATTTAATTTTATTCAAATGAGTATTTAATCTTTCTACTTGGTTTCCTATATAATCTATTTCAAATCCTATTTTTAAATCGATTTTTTTTCCATATTTCTCTTTTAAATTTTCAATTGTAGAAATATAACTCTCAATTTCATGCAAATTCATTCCATAATCCTCAATAGGAACTCCATCCATTCCTATTAGATAATCATATGGAAAATGATCGCTTATCCCCAGTAGATCTAAATCCAACTCAATACCTTTTTTAACATAATCCTCCAGAGATCCAATCGCGTGATGACACATTGAATTATGAGTATGCCAATCTTGTAGCTTCATTTTCCTATTATCATGATTTATTTTAAAGATAATCCGTTTAAATAGCAGTATTAAATAAATAAGTTAAATTTTTTTATTATATTATATAATCCGTTTAAATAGCATTATTAAATAAATAAGTGGTTAACTTGGAATTTGAAAATAAGCAATTTGATGGTCCATACGAAGTATCTGAAATCCAAATTGAACAAATGTTGAGAGGGGTACTCTATTTTCCTCCCCAATCTTTCAAAAAACCTTATCCCTTAATAATATACTTCCATGGTTTTCCTCAGGTATTTCCTTTAACAGAGTTCATTAAACGTTATAAATCTATGTTAGACATCGGATATTCATTATTAGTCTTTAATTTTAGAGGATACGGTTATAATGCAGGCAAGATTTCGATTAGCTCACAAGTCTCAGATGCATTTCGAGTAATTGAATTTGTCCAGAAAATGGCGGAACATGATATTTTTGATCTAAATAATATAAATATTATTGCTCATGATTTTGGAGCTTATATTGCTTTAATATTATGTTCGAAAGTTACAGTGGTAAATAAATTATTATTAATTAGTCCAATTATAGAACTAAAGAAAAGGATTAATGGAGAAGATTTTAAGAAAGCTCTACACTATATCAATCGATTTCTCCCTAGAAGCATTCATGGTATAGGAAATATTGAGCAGTTCATCCACATGACAAAAAACGAATTACAAATTGAAGAATTTCAAATTGAAAAATGCATCCCAAAATTAAAAAATAAACAACTTAAGATTATTATTGGAGAAATGGATAAAGTTATGCCTGTAGTTGAAGCTAAGAAGATATTGAGAGGAGCAAATTTAGCTCCAGATATATTCATAGTCAATAAAATGGATCATGAATGCATTCAAGATGAGGATTTCAAAAAGATTAATGAAGAAGTTTTAAAATTTTTAAAAATTAATTAAGAGGTTTTAATTAAATCCCTTCCATTCTTCTTTTTTCTTCCTCTATCCTCTCTTTTTTAAGCTCTTTTTTTTCTTTATGAGTCAAATGCTGGTCGTGTCTTTTAATATATAGCTCTTCATATTTTTTTCTTAAATCTTCAACATCTTCAATGTGCCCTAGTATTTCCTCTAAACCATCTTCAAAAAATCTATTATTTTTGAATTTCTTCGCAGGAAGCCCAACATAAATCCATCCATCTTCTAATTCCTGACCGACAATAGTAACTGAATTGGCTGCTAAAACACTATTCTTTCCTATATGTGTACCTGGCATAACAACAGCATGGGCACCTATTCTAACATTATCATCTATTATTGTTTTTTTTATTATTAAGAGATTTCCTATAATTACAGCAGATTGAACGATGCTCCCTTGTCCCACAACAACATTTTTTCCAAATTCTATAAATTCGCAATCTACCCAGCCCTCAAATAGCGAGTTTGAAAATTTTGTTTTTACACCAAACATTTTAAAAACGATATTGTCTAAAAAAGGAAACGGAAATTTATGTGCTAACCAAGTTGGCCACCTTTTTATGGTATTTCGAAGACTCCAATAACGATAATCTCTATCTGAGGACTCTCTTAAAAAGACACCCTCCTTAGGGCTATGAATTGCATTGACAATTAAAAGCAAAATCTTAGCAAATATTAAAGATGTGAAAACGGCTGTAAGATACATTAGAAAGCAGAGTAACGGAAGAAAAATATAAAAATGAATTGGCCTTACTGGATCCCAGAGCCACCTCCAATAAAACCAAAATTCTAATAGTACGGGAATCATCGAGACCCACATAAGAAATATATAAAAAAATAAATATCTTTTTTTTACTAAAACTGTTGGATTGAAGGGTCCTACAGACATCGAGGTGGGCACGCTCATAAATACAACATCTCCGTTTTTCTATTAATAGTTTTCACACTCTTGAACTATATATTAATTTTATCCTTTTTATCTTTTTCAATATTAATTTCATGCTCAATGCTTATTGACTGCTCATCATCAACGAAACTCTTTGTCATATGTTTTACCCTAGCTAGCTTATTTGGTTTCAATTTTATCGCAGGGATGCCAAAGTAAATCCAATTAGCTTCCAAAATTTGATTTAAAACGGTCGAAGACATTGCGCCTAAAAATGAATCCTTTCCTGTAATAGTCCCTGGCGAGACGCAACCCATTCCTCCAACAACTGTATAATCACTAAATATTACTTTTTTAATTATAAGATATTTTCCAACCACCATTGAACTCATAACTACAGCACCTTGTCCAACCAAAACTTTCCGTCCAAATTTTATGAACTCCATATCACACCAAGAATCTTGGAGATGACTTGAAAAATCCATCTTCACTCCAAACCATCGGAAAGCTAATGTGTCAATCCACGGTAAAGGGCAATTTCTCACAAGCCACAATACTAATTTTTTTAATTCTGTTCTCATACACCAGAACTCAAAGTCTCGGTCACCTTTCTGAGCTAAAAATATACCTTCTTTTGGTTTATGAATAAGATTAATTAAAGTTAAAAAAAGCTTACTAAAAAATATACATCCCAAAATAAAAATAAACAACATAGAGAATATTGCGATTGGTAAGAATAAAATAGGAAAAAGATACACCATCCAATCTTCTGTTATTGGAGGTAAATTCTTGAAATATTCATATAAGTATATTCCAACTAATAAACCGCTAAACCAAAAAATTGGAATATAAATTATAAGAAATTTGATACTAACTCTACCAATTGAGCTACTAGTTGTGAAATCAAGCGCATATTCTTTCTTATCTATATTTTCTTTATCTGATGTTTCAATTATCTTTTCAGTCATTTGTTTATTTTATAAGTTTTTTTCTCTATCATTGATTTCTTTTAAATTCTTATTTTTCTCTAAATCTTCTTCAGATATTTTCAAATACTTCATTACTTTTTTCGTAAAAATTTTACGGGCTGGAAGACCAAAATAATAATTATTACCTTTCGTAATCTGTTTTTTCGTAAAGCCACTAAGTGGTAAAATATAAGAGTTATCTTTTATGTCACCACCAGGTCCAACTATACCAAATGCAGCAAAAGTGACATTATCTCCAATCTTTATTTCAAAATATGGGATTCTTCCGAATATTCCCTCAACTGCATGAGAACATATGGCGGAATTAACTCCTATATAACAGTTATCCCCAACATCAATATATTTATCAGCAACAATCTCTTCCTCGATTGTTGTACCTTTCCCAATTTTACATGAACCTACAAAATTAAAGTACCAATTAGCCAACCATGGAAACATACCTTTAGTAAATGCATTTTTACCATATTTTATTAAGAATGATCGGATATGGTAATAATTCAAAGTATCACTAGGGACAGTCCGTAGAATAATACCATCCTGAGTAGGACACCTCCATTCTGTAAATCTCCAGAGCACTCGAGTTAATAAACCAATAAAAAATAAATGTAAAAGGTAGCAACTAATTGTAATTAAAGGCATTAAAGCTAACGCTAATAGGGGTCTAAGGTCTGTAAAAAGGGAAAAAAAATCATTAATATCCAAAAAAAAAGGTTTAAAAACTAAAAAAAAGTATAACATGAAAACAATTCCAGGAAGGAAATAAGATCCCAAATAAATAATAGCAAAAAAAGTTAAATATAAGTGAAATTGTAGGTTAATCTCTTGTTCTTTTTCGCCTTTTTTTTCTTCAGTATTATTAATCTTTGGCTCTTCTTTCATATTAGCCATTTTATGTCCTTTTTATAAAGAATGCTAATTAATTATAAGTTTTAATGCAAAATTATGTAATATTTTAATAGATAGTTTTTTCAACTATTAATTTTTGACTATTATTTCTTTTAAATTATTTATCTACTAAAACGATTTCTTTTAAATATTTTAAGAATTATTGCAAAGATAGTAGAGTTCGCAGTTTAGATACAAATATGATTTTATCTGTTAGAATCCATATAACCTTTTATATATTTATAAACTTCTTCAGCAGGTTGAAATACTCCAAAATGCCCTTCTAAAAGCATGTCAGCTTTTAAATCAAGCAGTTTTTGCATTGATTTTTGATAGTCGCCTTTATTAGAGCCAAAACTTCTCATAAATGGACCATGTATATCTTGGCCAAAAAGAATTTTAGTATCGTCAATTTCTACTAACACAGAAATAGAACCAGGAGTGTGGCCCGGAGTATGAATACATTGAAATTCATAATCACCTAATTTTAGGATCTCAATTTCTTTAGTAAATCTCTTGTGTAATTTTATTGGATTATAATCCACACCATACCAAGATGCAGCCGTTTTACGATCATATCCTTTTTGTTCAATAGCATCAGCATCTAAATCGTGAGCGTAAAATTTCATATTCTCATTAAGTGAAACTTTTAATTCATAGCAGATAGCAATATGATCTATATGGCAATGGGTTAGAATGCAATGTTTTATGTTTTTTGGATTTAATCCAAAGCTATTGATATTTTTTACTATTAAATAAATATTCATCCCACTATCAATTAAAACAAGACCATCATCACTATTTGTATCCACTAAATATACAGAACAACCAGAATCTCCTAAATGGTACACGTTTTTAAATATTTTTTTCATTTCGATTAAATTAAAGGATTTTTTCTCTTAAAGTTTTTACATCTATATTTTTTAACTTTTTGTAGAATCGAATAAAAATTAAATAAACTCCGCAAGACCAAATAATCCAAGAAACAACCTGCCATCTATCAAGATTTAAGAGGTAATTGATAAAATTGTCAGCTTTTCCTAAACCGAAAAAGTCCAAAACATCATGAAATGGGTATTGAACCTCTATTCTTCTATGCTTATCATTCATCGCTACTACTTCATGGTCGTTTCTCCTCAAATTTTTAAAGATGTTATCAACTGATTTATCCTTAGGATTTTTCAATCGGAGTTTAATAAATGTGTCTAATTCATTGTTTCTATGTTCATCGGTACCGGCAATGCATGTTAAGTTGTTATCTAAGCAAAATTGTCTTATTTTTTTATCTTTAGGATTTCCTCCGTTTACGATTTCAAATCCATCTACACCCCAATCCATTAACTGTTCAAGAGTATAAGGAACACCTCTCCCATCCTCCTTTTCATTTTTTTCCGCGTTATAGTGGTTTACAAAGATATAACCTCCTTCTCGTTTAACATATTTTATAGTATCTTCGGCGTTCATTGATTTGAACGGGCATGTCGGTGCATCTGATTCTCTAGGAACAACTGTATGGTCAAGACCAAAAATATTCATGTGTATATCATTGTCATGGTCAGTCCACTCTTCTGCAATAATAACGGTAAAATCTAAATCGTATTCCTTAACAAATTTTCTTGCTGCCTTTGCACCTCTTTGATTATCATGATCCGAAAAAGCAGCTCCCGAAATCCCTTGTTCTATATACCACATTACTCTTTCTTCGGGTGTCAAATATCCATCAGAATATATTGTGTGCACATGAAAATCAAAAAGAAATTCATCATGATC
>SDNM01000019.1 GCA_004524385.1 Promethearchaeota archaeon | reverse complement strand
TGAATATGATTTATCCTATAGCTATATTATGTTAAAAAACGAGATTCGTAAATCACATAAATTGTCAAAATCCATTGTAGACTATGCTAACGAACAAAAAATAGAAAAACTCGATGTAAAGATAATCGTTGATTTTCTAATAGAAAAGTTTAATATCAAATTACAGAAAACCTACTTAAATTTTATAATTAATATTTTAAAATATTATTTTGAAGTTAATGTTAGTGAAACTTCGGATGCTTCTGGTTTCCTAAAACTTATTTAACTTAAGTTATTTATCAGATGTGTTAAAAACTTAAGAAAAAGAGGAGATAAAGTATGCGCCCTCCGGGAATTGAACCCGGGTCACCAGGATCACCTTTCTGTTCTCAAATAACAAGAAATTTGGCAACCTGGTATACTTACCACTATACTAAGAGCGCTTTTTAGATATATTAGTGAGTAATCCAAGAAATTAAAATTTGTTGTTTATAAGGTTTACACTACTTTAGAAATAACTTGGTTAAGGGTATTTGTATCTACAAAATTTTCTAATTCTTGTAGACTATTAGGGAGTCCTTCCCTAACACCAATCTCCTTGCACTCCAAAAATGACATAGCGGTAGCCAATTTAGATGTTTTTTCTAAACTAAAATTATTCAGAATAGAGATTAGAATTCCACTAAGGAAGGCATCTCCTGCTCCAGTTGTATCATTTACATCACCCGTGTAGATGCTGCTGTTAATAATTGTATCACCATCAGAGATGATACTCCCATTTGGACCATCCGTTATAGAAATTAACTTAACACCCATATCTATAAAATCTTTTATCATTAAAGTTTTTTTCTTTTTTCCCGTGAATTCTTGAGCTTCTTCCATATTCAATGATACAACATCCGATTGGGAAATTAATGTCTTTGCCCAATTCGTAGCATTTTTAATAATTGACATACTTGGTGCAGCAAAAATCTTTCCACCATGATCTTTTGTAAGTTTTATTGCTTTTTCTATTGCTTGACAACCCGCATCGGATGTTAAAGAAGTCCATGCAAAAGCCTTAACCTCACCAAATAATTCTGGTTTAACGTCAGACGGTTTTAATAAATTGTTCGCACCCTTATATGCTAGAATACTTCGATCTTTACCCCAAGGGGTTTTCAAAATTACTGATAAAGCAGTAGAATCCTCATCAGTTTGAACCACTTGAGTTAAATCTACCCCTCTCTTCCTTAAATCGTCTAAACATATTGTGGCGGAGAAATCATTTCCTAAAATTCCAATATAACATGCATTTAATCCTAACATTGAACAGTTTGCTGCTATATTTGAGCCTGACCCTCCTGGTACGAATCTTACACTTTTAACATTCAACTTTCGAGAATATTCAATAGCGGTATATTTTTTTATTATATCTTTATCGAATAATTCAAAACGTAATATGTCATCTATTTCGATTATAACATCAAGCGTACAGCTGCCGATTGTAATCAATTCTGGATTCAAATTACTCACTTCTAAAATGATTTAGTACTATAAGTTAGTAAATAATTTAAAAATAAACTTTTATCTTAAAAAGTTTACTTAGTTTTTAACAAAAGTAAGGGTAAAACAAAGAAGAATTCTATTATAAAATTATTCGTTAGATTTAAGGCGGTTGAGTTCTTCTTCGAGATCTTTTATTTTTTGGTTCCCTCCAGCAGTAGTAGGTAAAGCTACACCTGTTTCTATTCCGATTTCTGCGTCAACCTCTGCAAGAAAGCTGTCAACGGTCTCATCAGTAACAGCATGATCGAGACTCATGTCCGTCATTGCATCTGTAGTTATTTCTTGCGTAACTTCAAAATCTTCTATATCCATGTTGATGTTTTTCATTAATTCAGTGATCTGTGGAATCGACAAATTTCTTTTTAATCCAGCGACAGATTGAGCAATGCCTTTGAAAATTCCTGCAACATCTTTAATCGCACTTGCGTTGTCAAGCTTAAATTGTAAGCTTTCTATATTCGTACGAAAGTGATCTACAGCTCGTGCTTGATTGTTAACTTGGAGATAATTCCTTGCATGGAATTTAGAACCTTGCAGATCCCCTTCGCGTCTCAATCTAATTGCTTTTTCTCTTGCTAATTTCGCACTCATTTCTAATTTTTTTGATTGTCTCATCAATCTTTTGTTAAATATTTTTAATTTAATACTGGCAGAACGAATATTATCCCGTTTGCCTCGACCTCCAGATAACCACTTGGAAAGATCACTTAAAAATCCGATTGTTTGTTCACCACTGATTTTTAATTTATTTTTATAATAATTAATAAAAATTTTTTATTATAATATTATAGTATAAACTTTATATTATAATTATTTCTGGGGTCCAATATTTCATACTAAAATTTTATCGAATTAATCTAAAAGGTATCTTATTACTAATATCCCAATTAGATTAGGTATATATATCAAAAATGCTATATTATCAATAGAAAAATTAGCAATAAAAAAGGTTTAATTGAATGAGTTCAAGTGATTCAAAATTGTTATTATACGCAAAACAAGAAGCGAGTCAAGCAATCACATTTGAGAACGCTGGTCAATTTCATCAGGCAATTAATAAATACGAACGAGCAGCAGAAATTTTAATACAATTCTTAAGATTTAACAAAAATCCAATCATGCGGCAAAATGTTCAAAAAAGTGCTGAAGATTATATAAGCAGAGCAAAAATGTTAAGATTAAAAGTAAGTGGAAAGTCAACGGGTAGAAGAACTGCGTCAAAAGGCACTTTTGGATCTGCTGCTGATAACTCTGAAGCACAAGATGAAGGTGTGAGTGATGAAGAACAAGAGCTACTTAATATGATTTCAGGAACTATAGTTACAGAATCTCCTAATGTACGATGGATAGAAATAGCAGGATTGGAAAATTGCAAACAATCTTTAAGAGAAGCCATTGTGTTACCAATGATAAAACCCGAATTGTTTACTGGAGCTAGGAAACCATGGGCTGGAATTTTATTATTTGGCCCCCCCGGGTGTGGGAAAACTCTTCTTGCTAAAGCTGCCGCAACTGAATGTAACGCAACTTTTTTTAGCGCATCTTCAGCAGATTTACTGAGCAAATGGTTAGGAGAAAGCGAAAAATTGATTGGAGCGTTATTTAAAGTCGCAAGATTGAAAGCTCCAAGTTTAATTTTTATGGATGAAATAGATTCAATCGCTACTAAAAGAGGTGAGGGCACCGAAAGTGGTGGTGAAAGACGTGTAAAAACACAACTTTTAAGCGAAATTCAAGGTTTAAAAACAAGTCACGACAAACCTCTACTTGTATTAGGAGCAACAAATCGACCTTGGGACCTTGATAATGCTATGTTATCTAGATTTGAAAAGAAAGTATATGTTCCTCTTCCAGATTTGCCAGCAAGAGCAGCAATATTCAAGATTCACACCGCTGGAATAGAATCCTCTTTGGATGACGAGGATTTCATAGAGTTAGGAGCAAGAACCGAAGGTTATTCTGGGAGAGATATTGCAAATGTATGTCGTGAAGTAATAATGCTCCCAATTCGAGAATTAGACATGGGTGGATTATTAGAAAAATCAGATCAAGAAATTAAGGTTAGAAATATTAATTTGAACGATTTTAAAAATTCAATTAAAAAAGTTAAACCCATGACTACAGACTCAGCTTTAAAAAAGTATGATGATTGGAAGGATGAATTTGGAGAATAATTAAAAATGGAAAGAGAGAAACCTAGGGAAGAACTTAAAGAAACTGAGCTTGAAGCACTTAGAAGAGAGCTTGCGAGATTAAGAGAATTAAAGAAGCAAAAAGAAGAAGCCAAAAAAGAAATTGCAGCTTCTACCAAAAACGAAGAAATTCAATCTGAGGCTCAATACGAAGCTAAAGTAGATGATATAGAAAGCAAACTAAATGAGATTGATAAAGCTCTACTTAAGCAATTTGAAGATATTGATCAACGAACTTATGAACAACATGCTGGTTATATAGAGGAACAACTCCAAGCTCTTGAAGAGGAGATCATAGGTGAAACAGGTGTTATCGAGAAGGAATTAAGCCCTTATGAAGAATTATTAAATGAATACCCATGGCTGGAAGAACAGAAATATGAATTTATGTATTCTATCCCAAATAAAAAGAAAAATCCAACTGATTATGAATCCTGGAAACTCGAGTGGTCAAAAGTTACATTTGATTACGCTAAATATGCAATCCTTCATATTATATATTTGAGAGAGGTAATTTCTGAAAAACCATTTTCAAATTTTCAAAATCGTCAAGAAGCAATTAAAGAAATCGCTGAAGAATTAGTAAATCAAGAACTTGCTAAATTTATATCAAAAAAACAAGACAAAATAAGAGTTTATTGGAAAACTCTTGAAGTTTGGGCTGACATCTTATATGATTGGGCAATTGATTCAGGTAAGGTTGGTCCAATTTTAATATATGAGATAAGAGAATCAGCTGAAATAGGCCTCAGTTCACTTCCAAAAGATGATTTAGAAGAACTATTTAGAATTTTATCCAAGGACAATAGAGGTACTATTATTAAAACGGAAGATGGGCAAATTGCTTTTAAAATTAAGCTTGAATAAGTTTTATTAAATTGAAGGAAAATACCATTGTTTTCCTGTCAACAAAGATTCTCTAAATTTCGCTATACCTGTGTTTTCGAGCGAGTTTAAAACTTTTAAGGCGCGCGCTTGAGACCAATTGAATGCAGTGCATACCGTTTCAATGGTTAGATAATCATTTTCTTTTGCTAATTCAATAACTTTTGCCTCATCACCAGTATATTGAACTGGAAAAAAATGAATTATTGTAGCACCTGAATCTAATTCTTTTACATCATCAATGACTTTTGTTTTTTTTAAAAGGTTCATTGCCTTTATTAGATCTTTGATCTCAACATTTCCTTTTAAAATTCCTGTAGTTATTGTTTCGAAAACTTCAGATATTGGCATTATCCCTCCTGTCTCCTCTTTACGCATTAATACTCGTTGATAAGCAAGCAACCCCAGCTTTTCAAAGTCGATTTTTTTAGATTTGGTCTTCATTACGTCAGATTCATAAATTTGTTCTGTTATTATTTTTGATGATGAAATGTTATATTTTTCCTGTAATCTTTTAACTTCTCCTTTTAATTTTGGATTTAATGCCAAAATTACACCATGTCTTTTAGCTAATTCACTGAGTCTTTCCTTGGTGAGATTTTCTACTGAAGCTTTGGCCTTGATTTCTTTTATTTTCAATTCGGCCGCTTTTTTTTTCATTGCTTCTTTTAAATCAATCTCGTCTTCGATTTTACGTATACCCATATTTTTTAACCCATATTTTTAATAATTTTAGTGATTAATATATAACAATTATCTCTTTTCTATTTTTTCAATTATATTCAATTATGAAAAATCTAAAAAACTTTAGGATTATCAATAATACTGAAAAGACTATAATTATTAATTCTCTTTCAAGAATCTCTCGAGATATATTAACGATTTTTGAAAGAAATGACTATATGCTATTCATAGGATTAAACGAAAAAGGCTTGACAAATGATTTTCCAATAATATTTCTTGTTCCAACTTATTTAAAGAATACAATTGATAAATTAGGAGAAAAAGAAAGTATAGTCTCTGCTGGAATTTATTTTGGTTTCATAAAAAAGAACCAATTTCGATTAAGTTTGGAAGGTGCTGAATTTTTGCTTAACCTAAACCTTTTCCCTGAAAATCATCTTGCCATAGTGCACAATAAAGGAGAAAAAGCAATTTTATATGGAAACCATCTACTTGCAAAAATGATTATAAAAATATCAAATGAAGTAAAGAAAAATGATTTTTTATTGGTTTTTAACCCTTCTAATGAATTGATTTGTATTGCTCGATCTCAAGTGGAGTTTGAAGAATTTCAGAATTTAAAAGCTAATGAAATTGTTGCTTTCAATTTAATTGACAAAGGCTATTATTTGAGAAAAAAACAATAAAAAAAAAAAAGTTAAATTATTTTTTGAATAGTTCACGCTTCTTATATATTACCAATCCGATTACTGCTATAGCTATAAAGATTAGATAATAATTACCGGTTGGAATAATAGGTGGTTCATCATCGTCATCATCGTCATCGTCCCCTCCAATTAAACCCCGCGCTTTCGATACAACATTTGTAAAAGCAAAAATTGAAGTATGATTTACTGAAAATACTATTGTTCCATTGCCATAATCCGTGAATGGAATTGGATGCCAATCCCATTCATCAGGATTCATTGAAGAAGCGTTAAACCAGTATAGTTTCATATTTTTATATTTACTTTTATCGTAATCAATTGTTATGTTTATCGGAGCATCTACATTAGGGGCATCAAGATTATCAGTTTCATTTATCCAAATATCAAAAAAGAGAACACCACTGCTAAGAGAATGATTCACAAGAGGATTAATGTTCATGGCAGACGTTAATAAATGAGTAGTTTCATTGACTTTTATATCCATGGAAATATTGAATTCATTACTGTCGATATCAATTAAATCGAATTCTAGTTCCCAAATTTTTGAAGCATCAATAACCGTAGAATTCTTTCTATAAAGAAGGGCCTCTATATAACCAAAAAGATTCCCATACCCAGTTTCAATAATCAATTCAACAAACCCTGACATATTTAATATATATTTTTCGTATCCTGAACTATTAGAAATCATAACCCAATCATCTCCATAAGTGACACTAAAAGAAGGACCACTATCATCCCCCCTTAACTCCATCACACTAGCAAAATCCGATGTGGCAAAGCCTTTTGGTAATAAAAGTGGAATAAAATTTACACCCTCTCCTGGATACATAAACGGGTAATTATCATTCGCACTTCCAATTACCATCCAATTAACACCTCCATCCATATCGACATAATCCCAGGTTTCAGTCGAAACATTCCACATTGACATATTTGCCCAAACGAATTGAAGAGGTATTAATCCTCCTCCTCCAAATTCGACTGTTACATTTTCAATTTTCGAGATATTAAATTTAAACTCGTTGTAGCTTACTCCCGTATAAAATACATCTCCAACATCAACATTCCAAGCAGTATCATTTAAAGGATTAAAATCATAAAATCGTGTAAAATTGATTAATGCTAATTGACCTCCCATATTTGCATACATTTCCCCTGTCAGTAAGGTGCCATTATCGGAATAATATAAATCACAATAGGTTCCTGATGGATCACTATAATGTATTGATTTGGGCGTTACAACCTTATCAACGTAATCTGATGGCTGCTCTGGAGCTGTTCCTGTAAGATAATATGAATAAATCCAATGTAAAGCGTCAGCACACCAATGAATATCTAAAACATTGCTAGAATTTTTAGGAATGAATAAGTTTAAAAGTGGACCGATCCCATCAAATCCTCCCATGTTATAAAATAACATCTTTTGACTTGCAATAAATGTAGTATAATTAATTAACGACGCATTAATAACACAAGCACCTGGAATAACTTTCAATGATTCTGAACCAGGATCCCAATACATTTGCTCTAATGCTACTCCATATACATCCCAAGGCATTGAGGTTCCTGTCGCATTTTCATAACTATAAAAATATCTCATTGAACTAATGTTGAATATATATTCTGTACTATAATAAGAACTTATCATTTGATAAGCTATTATTGTATCATTAGTAAAGTCCCAATATGTCCCAGAACGCGGTGGGGGATCGGGAATAAAAGGATCGGATTCTTGAGGCGTTTCATTTTCAATATCTTGAATGTTGTCTTTTTTATTATTAGTATTCGTGTCGTTATTGATTTCGATGTTTAGGACAATGCTACTTATTATAACCATTAAAATTATTATAAACGCTTTTTTATGTCTCATTTTTTTAAAGCTCTTGATTTTTTAATTTAGATTTAAATATTAAATCTAATATAGATAAATTAAGATTTAAATCTAATCTCAAAATTAGTTTGAATTTGAAATAAAATTACATCATAAAAATCTCTTTTCAGTTTGATTTCTCAATTAAACATAAAAAAAATCCAATTGTATCATGAATATGAGGATAAAACCTCTGAGAATGTTTTAAATCATTTCTTAAAGTTCTTCCATAAACGTTTGTTATCCCCACATTACCATATTGTTTTGGAATTTTAGTTATTGAAAAATTAGAAAAAGAATTTAATATTTTGTTAATTACGACCTCATTTTCTTCTGGAGCTATAGAACAAGTACTGTACAATAGTTGCCCTCCTGGTTTCAATCCGTTTAGACCTGCCGCTAATAATTTTTTCTGAATAATTGCCATTTTATTAATATCTTTTAAACCTTTGCTAGTCTTTCGACTAATGTCGCTTCTTATTAAACCCTCTCCTGTACAAGGGGCATCTAATAAAATTTTATCTGCTTTAATATTCAATTCTTCTAATTGTATTGCATCATAATTCATAATAATAGAGTTTGAAACACCCATCCTTCTTAAATTAACTTCCAAAGCAGGAATTCTATTTTTATTTTTTTCAATTAAAATTAATTTTCCCTTATTTTTCATAATTTGGGCTAACTGGGTTGCTTTACTGCCAGGAGCGGCACACATATCGACAATAAGCTCATCAGGTTTAGGATCAAGAATAATAGGGGGTAGCATAGATGCTATATTCTGTAAATAATAATAGCCTTGTAAAAATTCATGAAGAGAACCTAAATTATGAGTTTCTTTTACAACATTAAATCCGTAAGACACCCATTCAATTGGCTCTAATTCGAAACCTTTGTTCTCTAATCTTTTTTTTAACTCATCTACTTTAATTTTTAGTGTATTAACTCGTATAGAAGGGATTAATAGGCGTTCGTTAGCTTTTAAAAGTTCTATAGTTTCGTGTAATCCTAAGAATTCTATATATCTTTCTATCATATATGGTAAATAACCATACTGTTCTGCTAGATCCGAGGCTTTTTTTATTTCTTGGTTAACGTTTTATCAACTCTGTTTGCTAAGCTTAATATTAATATTAGTTTATAATTATTAAAAAATCGTTAATTACAATTGTTAGTGAAAAAAAAGTGATTATATGATTGAGGTGGAAATAAAGGCTAAAGTTTTAGATCCTGAAGAGCTCGTAAAAAAGTTTAAAAACCAAGAGGGGAAATATAAAATCTCATTTATTCACGAAGATACTTATTTTAATATGCCAGAAGGATTAAGAGATTTTAAAAAAACCGATGAGGCCTTAAGAATTCGAAAATCTATTGAATACAATAAAAATAGTGATAGTTCTAAACAAAATATTAACTATTTTCTAACTTATAAGGGAAAAAAGCTTGATAAAACAACCAAAACACGTAATGAGTTGGAGACAAAATTAGAAAATGGAGATTCAGTTAAGGAAATTTTTAACACATTAGGATTTCGAAAAATTTTTACAGTAAAAAAAAAACGCGATCTATACGAATTCAATTTTAAAGGTTATATAATTGAAGCCTTAATTGATTTTATTCCTATTTTAAAAGAACACTTTATCGAAGTCGAAATTATGTCTGAATCAAATGACAGATTAGAAGAATCTAAAAATATTCTCTTTGAGTTTTTAAATTTGTTTGAAATTAAAAAGGAAGAATCAATAAGAAAATCATATTTAGAATTAATTGCCGATAGATTCAGACGAAAATTAATCAGATGATATTTTATTTTCCTTTATTACCTCATGATGACATACTGAAATAGAATTATAAGAATTACTAATAATTCTAACATTTTCTAAAACTTGAACATAAGAAGCTATAATTACCAAACCATTTTCGTTTCCTTCTAAAACAGCTCCATTTTTGATATGACAATTATCGGAGACAATTGACTTTTCGATTTTTACATTTTTTGAGATATTGTTTTCGCTATATATTAAAGATTCTTTAATTTCCGTATTTTCATCTATCTTAACATTGTTTCCTATTATTACATTAGGACCAATGATGCAATTTTTTTCTACTACAACATTTTCGCCAATGGTGACAGGGGGATGTATTAGGACGCTTTTATCTAATTTAACATTGTCATTTATTAAATTATCTCTTTTTTCTTTAAGATTTTTCAAGATGTCGTTCATTAAAAGAATATTTCCCTCCAATAATTCCTCTGGTTTGCCAATATCCTTCCAAACACCATCTATTGGATAGTGATACAATTTTCTCTCCTTGGAAAGATTCGGAAAAATATCCCTTTCCATTGAAATTCTTTTGTTAGGTTCAATATAAGAAAAGATGCTTGGTTCTAAAATATATACACCAGCATTTATAGGCATCGGTACTTGTTTTCCTTCAAGAGGTTGGTATTCAGATTTTTCTAGAAATTTGAGTATTTGATTAGAATTTTTATCGTCTATTAAAACACCATATCTTGAAGGATCCTTAACAATTTTACTTGCGATTGTTCCTGTAGCTTTACAAGTTTCATGTTTCTTTAACATGTCTTTAAAATCAAAATTTAAAATTACATCCCCATTTAACATAAAGAAATTATCGTCTTTAAGGAATGATTCCGCTAATTTTATCGCTCCGGCTGTTCCCATAGGATCCTTCTCATTTGTATAATGAATTTTGATGCCTAATCTCTCGCCATCTTGAAAATAATTTTTTAAATCATTTGCCATTACACTTACTGCCAGTATAATCTCTTTAACTCCTGCTTTCTTTAAATGTTGCATCTGGCGTTCAATAACCGGTTTATTGACAACTGGCATTAAAGTCTTAGGTATTGTACACGTGAGGGGCCTTAGGCGAGTGCCCCAGCCTCCAGATAGAATTATTCCTTTAGTCATATAATTATTATAAAAAAGAATAAAAGATAAACCTTACATCAATGGTATAAAGTATACCACTGGATGCCTTATAGTGATTGGATATGAATTATACTAATCTTTTCTTTTTTATTAAATAAATTGTTAATCCAGTGACCACAACAACTGTACAAGCAGAAACAATAATTAATAATATAACTGGAGCTTGAATAGTATCTTTGCTCTTATCACTTTTCTTATCATCACTATCATCGCCACTACTAGGAATAAATTTATCATTGATTACCTTGTATATAATAACTTCTTCATATGCTTCATTATCCGCTGTATCGTTTGCATAGAATCGCAAGCGTAATTTACCCTTCGATAAGGCGTTCCATACATCCTCATCAATCTGATCTATGTCCTCACAATAGAATATAGTGGTTCCATTATCAAATGTATACCAAATATTATCAAGATGAGGATCTGATATTGTAAGGTTAATTAGTGGAGGGTTATTATAAGATATATCCGCCAGGGGTTTATTTACTTCTATTAACGGTGCTTCAGTATCTTTTATAAGTGTCCAGATACACGTATCATTGATATTTCCCAAGGAATCATTAGAAAAAAACCTGATTTGAAATGATCCGTTCTCTAAACTATTCCATATGGATATATTAAAAGGTTCTGCAATATTATTAGTCAAGCTTATTTTAACTCCATTTACTTCATACCAAACAGAATCAAAATTAGGATCTAAAGCTGTTATATTGATTAGTGGCGGCAAATTAAATATACTAGCATTTGTAGGACTATTTACTTTTAATGAAGGGGCTTCTGTATCTTTTATAAGTGTCCAGATATATGTATCATTGATATTTCCCAAGGAATCATTAGAGGAAAACCTGATTTGAAATGGTCCTTCCTTTAAATTATTCCATATGGATATATTAAAAGGTTCTTCAATATTATTAGTCAAGCTTATTTTAACTCCATCTACTTCATACCAAACAGAATCAAAATTAGGATCAAAAGCTGTTATATTGATTAGTGGCGGTAAATTAAATATACTAGCATTT
>SDNM01000018.1 GCA_004524385.1 Promethearchaeota archaeon | reverse complement strand
TATTTCAGGCGAGGAGTATGAACGACCTGGTGTTGAATATTTTGTTGCCAAAAATGGTCTTAAATATTTTTTTGTTGATACTACCCTTTTATTAGGTGGAAAGTCCCAAGGTGTTTATGCTGCGAGATTTCCATTACTTAAAGAACTCTGGAAACAATTTGAATCGCAATATGAAGAAATTCCCACTACTTTTGAAAAATCACAATATGAAGCCTATTTAGTATCTACCGATCCATCCACCACAGCCCCTGTTGGATTCTTTACAAGGGATGAAAAGACAGGGATTGTTGTATGGTCAGGTGAACATGGTTATCCTGGCTGTGCTGAATATTTAGATTTTCATAAAAAGCACTATCCTGGGGGTTTACGATATTGGAAGTGTACTAGCCCTAAAATTGATTTGGGTTCGAAAATGTTGTATTGGCCAGAGGATGTTCCAGGAAAACTTGACGAAAATGCCAGTCATTATCTTAATCTTGCAAAGGATATTTTAAGAGAATTTAAAGATAAATTCGGTAGAAAAGGTATTATTGTTGCTCCTTATGATTGTGAATTATTTGGGCATTGGTGGTTTGAAGGAAATTGGTGGTTAGCGAGAGTATTAAGATGGATAGAAGATGATCCTGAAATAAAATTAACTAACACAAGGCTTTATCTCGAAGAAAATCCGCCAAATAAAGTTGTACAGATCATTGAAGGCTCTTGGGGACAAGCAAGTTCTCACTGGGTGTGGTTGAATGAATGGACAACTTGGACATGGGAGAAGATTTATGAGTGTGAAGCTAAAAGTGAAGAGATAATTGCAAAATATAAAGACTCGGCTGATGAGAATCTATCGAAAATATTAAAACAATTGGTGCGAGAGCTATTACTTTTGGAAAGTAGTGATTGGCAATTTTTAATAACGACTTGGTCAGCAAGAGATTACGCTGAAAATCGAGTGGCGCTACATTACGAAAACTTTAAGAGATTGTATGATATGGCTTCAAAATACGGAAGTGGGCAAAATGTAGATGAGGGTGAATGGAACTTTTTAGGAACACTCGAATCCAACGATGGCGTGTTTATGGATTTGGATCTTGAACCGTTTGCCAAAAAATAACGTTTTTAAAGGTAATTCGGAAAAAATCAGATTATATATGTTTTCCAACTTCTAGCGTCATATCTCTCAATTGATTATTACTTGAAATCTTACAATATGGAGGTACTATTACTCTTTCTAAAACAACATTATTTCCGATTGTAGAATCGTTACAGATTATTGATTCGTTAATATAACATCCAGGACCTATTTTCACGTTATCCCATATAACACTTTTTTCTATTATAGCATCCTCTCCAATGGTCACCTTGCTTCCAATCGAAGTTAATTCGCGTATTTTTACATTGTTGTGAAGTTTAACACAATCTCCAAAACAAGTTGGTTTCTCAATAGTTATTTCTTTACCCGAATTAATTATTCCCATGACATAGACTCCATCAAATTCCTCTCCATTTGGCGAAATTGGCCATGCATATTTCCTCAATAAATCCCAATTCGCCCACATATAGGTTTGATAATTACCAGCATCCATCCAGTAATAATCTCTGACAAAACCATACAAATCATATTTATTTTCAAGAAGATATGGAAAAACTTCACCGCCAAAATCCATTAATCCTGTTTCATGAAGAATATCTCCAATATCTTTTTTAAAACAGTATATTCCTGTATTGATTATGTTCGTATGTAGGAATAAATCAGTCCTTTGTGCCATGCTGCTTAAATACAGTTCCATAGGCATTGGCTTTTCCAAAAATAAATAAATTTTTCTATTTTTATCTAATAAAACAACCCCATATTGAGAAGTATGGCTTTCAACCATCTTCATTGAAATAGTGGCAATACCGTTCTTTTCTTTATGAAAGCCCATAAAATCTTTCATTGGAAGAGAGGTAACTATATCTGCCATACTGACAACAACATTTTCCGAGTCAATATTATCTGCTAGTAATCTATAGGCGTCCGCAGTACCTTTACTATCATGAATTTCACATTCTAACTCAACATCACCGAGTTTATCGGGAGTCCATGTATTTTTAACATGCTTTTTAATATCTTCGCCCATATATGCTAATGCGAGAATGATATGCTTTATATCTGCATATATCAAGTGTGCTATAGAATAATCAATCATTGGTTTATTAGTTACTTTCACTAATGGTTTTGGAATTTCCGATGTTAATGGCATTAATCGAGAACCTTTACCACCAGCAAGGATTATCGCAGACCATTCTCTTGTCATTGTTGAAACCATCCTCTATTATATATTAATAATAAGAAAATTTATAGATTTAAAACTACGGATTTTATTTAAATCTCTATTACTTTTTAATCCATTACTTATTAATATTATTCTTTCATAAATTCCTCATCCAGAAATTGCTCTCCTTATCTCATCTGCCGCTTCATGAGGTAATTTTCTTGCAACACGCATATCATCACCCATTTCAGCCCCACCTATAATTTCATGAGGAATAATATCTCCAAATAAGTGAAAATTTGCGTCGTATCCATAAGGACAACAATTGAATAGAATGTTTCGATTTTTATCAATTTCAATATTGTCTAACGCTACAAATATCATCTTTAAAGATTTTGCCAAATCAAGTAATTGGTTAACATTTAATTGGGAAAATCTTCTAATATGCTCATTTGGATGAAATCTGATGTGATAATTTCTTACGGGGCTTCCCGTAGTATAAAACGTCCAATATTTTGTTTTTAAAATGATTCTATCGCTATCTCCATGAGTGGTTTCGCATAGATGACAATTATCACCCATTTCTTTAAATGCTCTAAGATATCCCTCTAATCGTAACCCATGACCATCCATTGTCAAATCAATATAAATTTGACCATGGATTCTGGGTTGTGAACCCCCCACTTTTGTACCTATATTAAAAAAAGGTGAAACAGGAATATCGTAATAATCTCTTTCTATAGCCTCCTCAATAGTATAAAGTATTGCTGCTTTCATTGAAAGTAAAATGCCCAATAAAACATTTTCCGGAATTAAGTTAAAACATAGGGAAGGATAAAAATGTCTTGAAATGGTAACCAAATTTATACCCTGTGCAAGTTTTATATGAGCAGGTAAAATTTCTTCCATTGAAGTTTTAATCTCAGAAGACACAATACGAGCCATTGAAGGATATCGATTTATCAAAGTAATTGCTTTACAAGAATCAGGAATCCTTTCAATCTTATGAGGTGTTTTTGAAAAAGGCGAATCCCTTCTTTTCTCATCCTCAGTTACAATAATCGTAAATCCATCTCCAATCGGAGTTCCATCATTATAATATATTTTTTTTCCCTCAGAAATACTCATAAATATGTCTTTAACTTCATCAATTGGATATTCTGTACAATCTAGATGTTCATAGCTAATTTCTCCACTCTTAAATCCCTTAGGTCTTTCACCCCGGATTGGGGAGATATAAGAATAATGACCATAGTATCTTACTCGCTCTTTTCGAAGGCCAAAGTCTTTTGTAGTAATAGAAACTGTAGATAAGGGATCCCATCTCTTTATCGGAACATCGTAAGCTGACTTGAAATTTTCTTTAGTAATAATCCCCCATTCCATAAACTTAGGAATATATCTTCCTTTAGCAGATTTTTCATTATTAACCGAAATAAAAAAAACCTCTTTTTATAGATCTTCAATTATATGTTTTTATTAATTAAATCTAAGATTTGTTCTCTTTTTATTTTATTATCAGAATTAATTTAGCTATTGTATTTAATAAATATTAGCTTCTAATTTCTTTTAACTTAACTCAAATTTTGTGAAAAAACAAAAATAAATCAAACAAAAAAATGAAAAAATTTTATATTGATGTAAAAAAAAAAAACTTTTTTTGAACAGAAAATTTGAGGCGTCAGTTTCAAAAAAAATAAAAAAAGAAGGGAGATAATTCCCTAATAGATGGCCATACACTATATATTTTTATGCAAATCCTTAATTTTGAGAATTTTAAATTTCAAGCCTTCTGAGAATTTTATAGGTTTTAAATGAACGCACGGGTTCCTCTTTATCTTTACTTTCTATTGGAATCCTTACAAAATGTTCGCTGTCAAAATCGTCAATTTCAGTCTCATCATATTTGGTCATATTTTTTGCCATTCTTAACTCCTTTAACAAGAATTCACGTACGGCACATCTTATTAATTCTGACCTAGATGGGTAGAGACCATTTTCTCCTACTAATTTTTCGATAGCTTCTATATAAGATTCTGGAACGTTTACAGTTACAATTTTCATTCTATAACACCATTTTTTTATTGCTACAACCAATGAAAATAGTCCATTTACGCCTGCCTAATTTGAACTGATATGAAAATAGGACTAAAAAACATTATTTGTTGCAGAAAGGTACTTACAACCGCCTTCTTGATAAATTTTATTATAATAATATTTATTATAAATTGATATTTAAATGTTTTTTTTTTCGGGTTAATATGTGAATTTTGTTTTTCCCCTATAAATGTTTTCTCTTATTAATGTTTTATATTATTGGATTAATGTTTTTTAAAAGATTCTCTTCTCCTCAAATTTAAAGTGAAGTTCAAAATTTAAATTTTTTTTTAATTATTTTTATTGCTCTTAATAATTTATTAAAAATATTAGGGATACTCTCTAATATATCGTTGAAAATCTTTTTTATAATATTTAAATACGATTGAACACTACTTTTAGAGAAGGTTGTTAGAAAGGATCTCGAAATGAATCAAAAATTCGTTTAATTAAATCAACCACTACTTATTAAAATATTATTGCTCATCTATTTTAATTAAATTTTTATATAGTTCTCGTTGATATAATTATGAACAATTAGAAATAAAAATGAACTATTTAAAATTGGTAATATAATTGGCAGAACAAAAATTATTTGAAAAATTTATAAATAGTCTTCAGATTGATGTTTCTGAGTATTTAGATTCAGAACTTACTGAATTTCAAAATAATTTGATTGAAGACGCTACTTTCATTTTTAAAGATAATATTATTGACGAAATTAAGAAATTAGGCGGAAATCTAAAAAAAAATAAAGAAAAATTTCAAAGTTTCTTAGAAAAAGCAGAGAAAGAATTAGAGGGAGAACAATACAAGGATGTTCAAAAGGAATTTAGCCCAATGTTCAAGGATTACATTAAAAAGTTACGTAAACTAATTGAAAAAACTTGTGTAGCAATAATACCTGTAAAGGAAATGCCTTGGGTGGACGTTATATTTCGGAGCGTGCCTCGACTAGTAATAGATAAAAAAAATGTTAATTTTTTAGATAATGCAATAGCTTATTATGGAGAAATCAAATGTTTACTTTCTAAAACAATCATTTACGGTAAAATGAAGGGTGCTGAGCCATTATTCGCGCCTTTTATGGGTGATCTTGATTTAGAAGGATATAAATTGGATGCTTCTCAAAAAGATCCGAAATCTCAAATTTATTCTTACGTAAGTGCGATAATAAAGGCTTTGGATTCTAAATTGACAAGTACCCAATTAGAAAAATATCATGAGGGGTATCAGAGGCACGGCGACCCGATATGCGATTTTTTAATGAGTAAAAGGGATTTATTAACATCAATGGGGAAAATTCGCAGTGGATTAGAATCTAGTCGCGACTCTAATGCATCAGTATGTGGAATAGGAATTCCTTTAATTAATGATAATACTTCATTAATTTTAATTATAGACGAGGGAAATGATCAAGATAGATTTGCAATATGTTTTGAAGCATTGATAAAATTTTCAGCAGCGTGTTGTGAGATCCCATCTTCTCAAAAAGCAGGCGGAATACAAACTCAAGTACCTTCACAGCCAACAGGAACTGTAAGAACCCCAGGAGGTCAAGAACTGCAAGCTTGGACCGTAGAAGAGCTTGCTGAAGCAGCCCAACAAAGAGGTGGAGCACCTCCTCCAGGAATGGAATTTTGGACTGAAGAAAATTTAAGAATGATGGCCGAAAAAAGAACCGACGGAATACCTCAAGGTATGGAAGTCTGGACTGAAGAAGATTTAGAGGAATTAGCTCGTAAAAGAAAAGGAGGAAGTTTAGATATTCCTGAATGGGAAGCAGATAATGACCTAACAGAATGCGTAAAATGCGGTTATAGTCTTAGGAAGGGGTGGTCTGAATGCCCTATTTGCAACACTCCTGTGTCATCTGCGTCCTCTGCAACACCAAGTCCCCCTCCAGAAGATAAGGCAGACAAAGATAAAGATACAAAAGAAGAGGTAGGTGATAAAACAGAACCTTCAGAATCCTTAGAATCTTCAAAAAATAGTGGATCAAAAAAAAATGAAAATTCCTCCTCTTAAAAATAAAGCGAAACCTTTAAATTGAAAAAAATCTACGATGATTTTCTTAATTAAGATTTAACATATTATAAGAAATCTTATTCAAAACATTTTTTAAACATTTTTTATTTACCCACTTAAAGAAATTAACAATCTTGAAATAATAATTGTTATACAACATTTTTCTTCTTAAGGGTAAAAATTTCCAAGATTTGGATCAACTCAATATTTACAGTTATCCAAATGACATTATTACGATAGATGATAAAGATCAACTCAGCAAAATAATTTATGGACATGATCATGGGGATCTTATCCATAGATATAGAACGCGTAAATCAATTAGCAAGTCCAACAACACTAATTATCTTTATTTAATTGATACTCCAGTCCCTCAAATAATGGACGGTATTAATATTTATACAACTTGCATTAACGGGAAGATCATTATTGGATTAATTCTTGATAAAGAAGATAATCCCTACGATTATAAAGAGATATTTGAAGAACTATTAAACGAATTGTTAAATATCGAAAAAATTTGTACATTTAAAGATGAAATTGAAATCGAAAATTTCTTAATTACAGTGTTTATTGATATTCGTAGATATGGAGATGAATATGTGGAAAGACATCCTGAATTTCAATTTCATTACCATGATTCGTTCAATAAGGTATTTCTTTTTGGTTTAGATGAAGTAGGAAAGACATCTTTAATAAGAAGGATAAAAACGGGCAAATATAATGATAATTATTTTGTTCCGACGAGAAAATTTAATATAGAATACATTCAGGATGAATCTAGAGGGATTTTAGCTTTATGGGACATGCCAGGACAACTCTCTTTCAGGAATAAATGGTTAATCGGACTTCAAGAATCTAATATTATAATATTTATGATTGATGTAGCAAATCAAATAAGATTCGAAGAGTCAAAAAGAGAATTTTGGAAAATTATAAATAGATACGAATTATTTGGAATTCCCTTATTGATTTTAGCTAATAAAATCGATTTATTTGATCATTCCGTTCAGAATAATAAAGAAAAAATTGGTAGACTTACCAAGGAACTTATTGAATATTTTGAATTCGAAAAAATCGACAATAGAGAATGGAAGTTACTATTTACATCAGTTAAGACGAATTTCAATATTAACAACGTAACTGAAATGATATTTGACCTAATTTAATCTCTTATAAAATTTGTATAAATTATTTTTTTAAAAAAAAGTTAAATTTTTAAGGATATAAATAATAATTATTGAATAAAATAGTATAAAAGAGAGTAATTATGTCTAAGAGATTTAAAAAATCTAAGAAAGAAGAGCAAATAACCATCGAGGAAAATTTGGGACATCTTTTCTTTAGAGATATAGATTTAAGGTTATTAATGTTAAGACCAATTGATTTAATTGAATTTTCAGAGTTTGCAGGAGCAAATTCAGAAGATATAGTCATATGGGTTGGAAAAACGGTGGCAAAATACTTTATTGAAAAATTATATGGTGAAGCAAATTGGAGTGAAGAAACTTTATCTAATAAAAAGGAAGCAATTGTCAACGTCTTAGACGCATTCGAGCATTTAGGATATGGTATTTTAACATCTGCCTTTTTAAAAGATAAAATATTTATTTCTGTAGAAAATCCCATCTCTCAAGAAGAAAAAGATAATATCATGGCAAAAAATATATGTATTCTTTATCAAGGCATTTTTAATGGGGTTTTAGAACAAATAGGAATCGATGCTGATGGTGAGGAAGTTCAATGTTTTTTAAAAGACGACGAAGCAGATATCTTCAAATATGACTTGTTAATAGATGAGTTTGACGCAAAAGATATTGATTCAGAGATAAATTCAGGGCCAATTTCAAATTATATGGAAAGATATAACGTATAAGTTTACTTAATCGAATCTTACGCAATTTCTTTTTCCAAATTAATCATTTTTTTTTAATTTTTTGTTGTTAATTTGACTAAATATAATTTCCCAGTGAAATGAAATTTCACACTTTTTTTCTCTAATCAAATTTGCAATTTCAATTTTGGAATATAAGCATTAAATATTAAATTCCAGCAAGTTATAGATTCCATAGAATAACTTTAATAAAAAAACGAAGATAAAATTAATTATAGTTATCTTTCTAAAAAAAAATTTGAAAAAATTGATGTAAAAATGAGTAAAAAAGGCGCAAAAATAAAAATAGATTCTTACAAAGGTCCACTAGGAAGTATTAAAGGCTTTGAGTTGACCACGGGTAAGGTATCTTATGGTGATGAGACGGAATGGGAACCGATGGGTCCAACGCCTCAGCCACACATTCCAACCTTGCGAAACTGGTTTTTCAAATTAATGGAACGCTATAAACCATACTATATGCCTATATGTGATATGTGTTGCCTTTGTACCTTCGGTAAATGCAACCTTTCAAAGGGTAGGACTGGCGCATGCGGAATAAATATGGAAACTCAACAAGCTCGAATTGTAGAAATTGCTTGTTGTATTGGTGCCTCCTGTCATAGCGCCCATGGCGATCATCTACTTCACTGGCTCAAGGAAAAATATGGAAATGTTCCTATTAATTATGGCAATAATATTGAAGTTGAGATGCCATGTACACGCTTAATTGTTGGCATGAAGCCGGAAACTTTAGAAGATTTAGAAACTGCGATGGAATGGGTGCATTTTACTATAACCCATCTATTAGCCGCAGGACATACAGGTCAAGAGTCAAGCCATTTAGATTATGAATCGAAAGCTTTCTTAGCTGGACTTGCGGATGCAGTTGGAATGGAAATTTCAGATGCGGTACAAATAGCAGCCTATGGCTTTCCAGCGGGAGACCCTGATGTCCCTCTCATCGAACTGGGCATGGGTACCTTAGATACGGAAAATAAAGCAACGATATTAATGATTGGTCATAATGTCGCTCCTGGAATAGAATTAGTTGATTATATGAGGGAGAAAAACGTAGAAGACAAAGTAGATGTCGGAGCTATCTGCTGTACGGCAATTGATTTAACCAGATATTATGATAGTGCAAAAATTGTAGGATCTCTTGCCCGTCAAATGTTCTATATACGATCTGGATTAGCAGATGTCGTTATGGTTGACGAGCAATGTGTGAATCTAAGATCATATGAACAAGCCAAACTCGTGAATGCTCCTTTCATTGCGACAAATGAAAAAAATATGGGAGGGTTACCTAATAGAACCGATGATCCCGCAGAAGAAATTATTGATGATTTAGTCAGTGGAAAAACTGAGGGTGTATTAATCTTAGATCCAATAAAAGCTGGAAAAGTAGCTGTTGAAACTGCTATTAAAGTCAAGCCAATTAGGAACGCAAAAAGTGCTGTTCCTGACGAACAAGGCTGCATTGATATGGCAATGAGGTGTAATGGATGTGGAAATTGTCAGAGAAATTGTCCTAATGATCTTCCATTAGTTGCAGGTGTAAATGCCGCAAAGGACGGAGATTTTTCCATATTAGCAGACGCATTTGATCACTGCTTAGATTGTGGTAGATGTGAAGCAGAATGTATGAAGGATGTATCTCCATTAACGCTCTTAATGTATGCTGGTCGAGAAAAGATTAGAAATGAAAAGTATAATATGCGTGCTGGTCGAGGGCCAATTCAGGATACTGAAATTCGAAATGTAGGGGCTCCGATCGTCTTAGGAGAAATTCCTGGAATTGTAGCCATTATCGGTTGTGCCAACTATGGAAAAGAAATCCAAGAATTATATACAATGGCAGAAGAATTCTTAGTAAGAAATTATATCGTTGTCGTTTCTGGATGTGGTGCTATGGATATTGGACTCGTAAAGGACGAAGAAGGAAAGACTTTATTTGATAGATTTCCGGGTGATTTCGACCGAGGAGGTTTAGTTAATGTAGGTTCATGTGTTTCAAATCCACATATAAATGGTGCGGCAATTAAAGTTGCAAATATATTTGCTCGACGTCCTTTAAGAGGTAATTATGAAGAAATAGCGGATTATATCTTAAATCGAGTTGGAGCTTGTGGAGTTGCCTGGGGCGCAATGTCGCAAAAAGCAGCAAGTATAGCAAGTAGTTGTAATGGAATGGGTATTCCAGCAGTATGTGGACCCCATTCAGCTGAATACAGACGTATGTATATAGGTAGAACTGATGATGAGGATACATGGAAAGTATGGAATGCACGAGATGGCACTGGCGACCATTTAGTTAGTCCTTGTCCTGAACACCTATTAACAACCGCCGAATCTATCGAACAGGCAATTTGTTTAGTTGCTAAAATGTGTTTGAGGCCAGCTGATAATTCCAAAGGACGTATGATAAAATTATCTCATTGGATTGACTTAGAACGAAAATATAAAGGCGTTGACCTTCCAACCGATTTAGAAAAATACATTCGCGTTGAAGCTGACATTCCAATCAATTTGAAGTCTGAAATACAGGAATATTTGAAAAGTAAAAATTGGGAACCAAAAGATATAATTGATCCTACCTTACTGAAAAGATTGTGCCGAGAAGGCTAAATTTTATTTTTTTTATTTTTTTTTTTTTAATTAATTTACAAGTTTTACTATCTACTAAAGATAAAGTGATGAATTTTTACTAAAAAAGATAAAGATATTTTAAAATTATCGAAATTATGCCAACATTGGGCAAATCATAACGATTCGCATAAAGAGAATTTTCTAAAATGGCGGAATATCGCAGAAGCTAAAGGATTAAAAAGCGTTGTTGAAAATTTAGATAAAGCAATAGAAATGATGGAGAAATCTAGTACATATTTACTCGATGCTCAAAAGGATTTAGAATAATTTTAAATTGAAATTAGAAGAAATTGTAATTTAAAATTTAGATGAACAAATTAATTAAGGGTAGCAGTTGCGATCTAAAAAAATCTAGTTTTTCATCTAATTTTTCTGGTTTATCCGAGAGGAGCCATAGGTAAACGGGAATCTCTAACTCAGAATATTCAAATAACTTTTCTCCACGAATTGTTAAATTATTTAAAGGAAGTTCTAAAGATATACTCTTTTCCCTGAGTAAACCAAGAGAATTATGAAAGTTTGAGAGCGTTTGTAATAACAAGGCTGAATTATTAACTAATATCTCATCTGTTTTTATTTTAAAATAATTTCCAAAAATTAATCCATCCAGTGAGATCAAACTTAATGCTCTCCCTTCGATTTGAGTTGAAAAATCCTCAAGAATGTTTTCTACGATTTCAGAAGTTTCAGAAACTTTCATTAATGCATTACTGAACATTTGCATTATTGTTTCTTTTTGAAAAATTGAAGCATCACAATATTCAGCTTTTAACTTTTCATGTCTGTCAAGAATACCATCGAATTTACTTTTACTAACATCTACACTTTTCTGCCACGTCAAGGTTCGCCTCACATCTTGATCTGATTTATTTAAGATTATTAAAATTGGGGGATACTCCTTTAAATCCAATAAAATGTCTAATACTTGACTAAAGTAATTAGCTGCTTCTTCAAATCGTGCTGTATCT
>SDNM01000017.1 GCA_004524385.1 Promethearchaeota archaeon | reverse complement strand
TTTTAAAAAAAGATTCTTCATTACTTGATTATAATAAATATATTTAGATAAATTCCTATTTTAGTGATTAGTTATTATGGAAAAAGTAGTAATTATTGGTGGTGTTGCTGGTGGGGCATCCGCTGCTGCCTGACTAAGACGCCTTAAAGAAAATATCGAAATAATTATGCTTGATCGTGGTCCGTATGTATCTTTTGCCAATTGTGGATTACCATATTATGTGGGCAATGTGATAAAAGATCAAAATTCCTTAGAATTAGTTACTCCTCAGACATTTTTAGAGAGATTTAATATAGATGTTAGAGTAAATAACGAAGTAATTTCAATAGATCGAGAGAATAAAACTGTTAAAGTGAGAAATTTAGAGGATCGAGATGAATATGATTTAGAATATAATTATCTTATATTAGCGACAGGTTCAACTCCGATACTTCCTCCTTTTCCGGGTCTTGAAGAAGTACCATATTATCAATTATGGACAATTCCAGATGCCGTTAAAATTCGAAAATTTGTTGATAATTCTCAAATTAAAAAAGCAGTTGTTGTGGGAGGAGGATTTATTGGATTGGAGATGGTTGAGAATTTAGTTAAAAAAGGCATTAAGGTAAAGATTGTAGAGATGCTCGATCAAGTAATGCCGCCCATAGATAGGGAGATGGCTCAATTTATCCATCAGGAATTAATCTTGAATGGAGGTTGTTTAGTGTTAGAGGACCCTGTGGATTCTTTTGAGCGAGATCCAGATGGAATTATAAATGTAAAGACTAAAAATGGACGTACGATCGATACAGATTTAATAATAATGTCAGTAGGAATTCGACCAGAAAATACATTGGCAAAAGAGGCGGGTCTTGAATTAGGAGAACGAGGACATATCGTTGTTAATGGGAATATGTTAACCTCAGATCCAAATATTTATGCGGTTGGTGATGCTATTCAATTCTTACATTATCAAACTAAAAAGCCAATATCAATGGCATTAGCGGGGTCAGCTAATAAACAGGGTAGGATTGCAGCAGAGAACATAGCAGGAAGAAAATCTCAATATAAAGGATTTTTAGGGGCTTCAGTTGTAAAGGTTTTTGATATTACCGTAGCTAAAGTTGGTCTAACGGAAAAACAATTAAAAAATACGGATTTAAATTATGAAAAAATATATTTACATCCTAATAATCACGCAGGGTATTATCCTGGAGCAGTTCCAATGGCATTTAAATTATTATTCGAAGAACCCTCGGGAAAAGTCTTAGGAGCTCAGATTGTAGGCGGTTCTGGAAGTGAAAAAAGAATTGATGTTATTGCAACAATCATTAAAATGGGAGGTACCGTGTTTGATTTAGAAGAATTAGAATTAACTTATGCTCCTCCCTATGGTTCTGCTAAAGATCCGGTAAATATGGCAGGTTTCATCGCAGCCAATTACTTGAAAAATGATATGCCTATTTGGCACTGGCATGATATAGATAAGCTTAAAGGAGAAGATAATATCATACTAGATGTTAGAACTCCTGAAGAATTTAAATCAAGGACTATTGAAGGAGCTATAAATATCCCCTTAGAAGACCTAAGAAACCGATTAAATGAGATTCCAAAAGGAAAGCCTATAATAACATTTTGTGAAGTGGGTTATAGGAGCTATCTAGCTACTCGAATATTGCTACAACGGGGGTATAAAGAAATATATGAATTGACGGGAGGATTTAAAACTTACGAAATTGCCTCTGCTACTACAGAAGAAATTGTAGCTGCCTGCGGTGGTACAAGTGAAATTATGGAGGAATTTGTAAAGGAAAAATCTGTGGAAGATGATAATTATGTAGTTATAGATGCATGTGGATTATCCTGCCCTGGTCCCTTAAACGCTTTAATAAAATCTTTAGAAACTCTTCCTGAAAATAAAAAATTAAAGATTTATGCTACTGATCCTAGTTTTAAATCAAGTGTAGAAGCTTATGCTATGCTTACTGAGGCGGTCGAATTATTATATTTAGGTAAAGAAGAAGGAAAAATGGTCGCAATCCTTCAAAAAGGAGAGCTTTCTGTTGATGAGATTAGCGCACCTATTAAAGCCAAGAAAAAAACAAGAAAAGAATTAAGACCTCTAGAGGCACCTCCCATTTCAGACATAACAGTAGAGGAGTTATATGAAAGACTTAATTCAGAAGACAAACCAGCGGTTTTGATAGATGTCCGAACACCTGAAGAATATAATGGTGTGGGAGGTCATATTGTAGAAGCGAAGTTAATTCCATTGGGAGAACTTATGTCAAATCTTAATATGGTTGAAGATTATAAAAATGAGGAGATTGCCCTAATTTGTCATAGTGGAGCTCGTTCTATGATGGCAGCGAGATTATTAGCCCAAGCTGGATTTAAGGATCTTCGAAATCTATCTGGGGGAATGTTAAATTGGAATAAAAAAGGTTATCCTACAAATATGAGAAACCTGAATAATCCATCTTAATCAAAAAATAAAGAAATTTATTTTATTTGATGGGTATAAAATCCGTGGAGACCAAGCCATGCCATTAATGAGAAAAGCGCCATCCATTCTGAAAAACACGCTATTTCTCTTAAGAACCCAGATATTAATACTACAATTTCTAAACTTAGGAAGACAAAATATACTACAACCACTAAGATACTGATAAATGGCAAATATTTCGGGATATTTTCGGCATTTAGCTCCATTTTAAAATAAAATGATTGTATGACTACAACACCAATGAAATAAATAAAAGCTCCAATCAAATGGAAGAAACGTGAAGTATCATGTGGATTAAGGGCTATAATTATTGAACCAATTGCTCCGATCACCATAAAATATGTAGTTATCTTTATGTGTTTTTCATTTGCTCCTCTTTTTGACAATAATCCAAGTATATAGAGACCAATTAAAACTCTTATAGGTGAGCCTATTATCATATTGACACTCCAAAATATAACTGATCCACTTGTAGAAGCCCCTAGATCACTAACATAGTGTGTAAATAAGCTAAAATTGGGATCATTATATAAAATAATAGAGATTAAGTGAAACAGCAATACCCAAACTACTGTTAGAAGCGCCACATAGCTTCCAGGGAAGTTTTCATAAAAATTTTCTAATTTTTTCATTTTAAACACCTTACAATAAAAACTTTTTTTTAATGAGTAAATACTCATTTAAAACTATTACGATTTACGAGAGATAGAGATTGTCTCCTTTTAGGGCATTAGTTAAAAAATAGTCGCTTTCTAAAAAATTAAAAAAAAAGAAGATCTATTCGATCTTTTTAAATATCTTTTTAGCAGCTCCGCAAACTGGGCATTTATCTGGCAGGTCACCATTGTGAGTGTAACCACAAACAGGACAAATATGGATATCTTGTTCTTTTAAATCTTTACCACTTTCTACTTTTTTCAATGCCTTTTTATATAGCTTATGGTGGATTTTTTCAACTTCGTTCGCAAAATTAAAAGTCCTTTCTGCCTCTTTATTACCTTCGTCTTGAGCAGCCTTTATAAACTCTGGATACATCGAATTAAATTCGTAATGTTCTCCCTCTACGGCTGAGTTTAGGTTTTCCAATGTGGATTTTATACCACCTAAGACCCTTAAGTGATTGTGGGCATGAACGGTTTCGGCAGCTGCCGCGGCCCGGAACAATTTCGCTACTTGAGAGAATCCCTCTTTATCTGCTTTTTCGGCAAAAGCTAAATATTTTCTATTTGCTTGACTCTCACCTGCAAATGCTTCTTTTAAACCTTTTTCTACTGATACCATAATTTCACCTTAGTAAAAATTCATTTATCTAATTATTTCAATTTGCGTATTATGAATTATAAATTCTAATTCAAAGAATCTAATAATCTAATAATTTTAATAAATAACTTTTATATTCTTAGGTTACATTTGAATCAATCTAATATATTCAAATGAAAAATAATAAAAAAGGGTGAATGTTATGAAAGAGACACCAAAAAAATTATTTACCGCATATGTAGGAGAATCACAAGCCAGAAATCGATATACATTTTGGGCAAAAGCCGCTAAGAAAGAAGGATATGCTCTAATTGCCTCCGTATTTCTGGAAACTGCTAATCAGGAATTGCAGCACGGAACTTGGTTTTATAAAATGCTACAACAATTTAAAAAAAAGGAGCCATTTGACGATATGAAAGTACTACCGGATGCGGAATTTCATACGACTTTAGGAAATACCCTTGAAAATTTAAAATCCGCAAAAGCTGGAGAAGATTTGGAATGGCAAACTCTCTATCCAGATATAGTAAAAACAGCAAAGAAAGAGGGATATCCAAAGATTGCTGAGAGAGTGGAAGCAATAATAATAGCTGAAAAACATCATGCGGAAAGGTATGGAAAATTAATAAAGGTAGTAGGAGATGATGCTTTCTTCAAGCGTGGCAAAAAGATTGTCTGGGTATGTATGGAATGCGGATATGAAGTAGAGATGGACGAATTACCTAAAAATTGGAAATGTCCTTCTTGTGATCATCCAAGGGCAAATTTTAGAATAAAATGTGAAGAATTCTAATATTTTAAAAAGACAATCATTAAATACCAATCTAACTAATAAAGCAATAGACTAAACTTAAGTGAAAAAAAATGAACCAAAAAGAAATATGGAAATGTAATGTATGCGGAAAAACTTTAGAAATATTAAATCCTGGTGCTCCAACACAAATTTGTTGTGGCCAAGAAATGCAACTAATGGAGGAACAAACTGCAGATTGGAAAGGAGAGAAGCATGTTCCTAAAATAACTATTGATGAAAATAAGGTAACTGTTGATGTTGGCGTTTCAATGGGTACACCACATCCAATGACAGAAGAACATTGGATTATGTGGATAGAATTAAACTGTAAGGATAACTGCTATAAGAGAAAATTTTTAAAACCAGGGGACGAGCCAAAAGCTACTTTTGTTGTAGCGTCAACTGAAGGAATATGGGCTCGAGAATATTGTAATCTTCATGGCTTATGGAAATCATCGTAGGATTGTTAAAAATTTAAGTTAAATTAATCTTTTTTTTTATCAATATAATTTTGTTCAAAATTTTTATTTATAATAATTATAATTTAGAATTAAGTTAAGATATGATTCTTCTTTTATCAATCATCGTGATCGCTTGCTTTTCAATGGTCATTATCGCCTTGTTTCGTGAAAGGACTGATTTCTTGACCTATAGCGTGTTAGCTATGTTCATTGCTGTTGTCGCGACATTTATTTTCTTACCAAAAGCAATTACGGTTGAAGGTTTGATTTTAGCCATTGAATGGGAAGTTGTCTTTTTCCTGATTGCAGTCTTTACGATAGTTGAAGTTTTGGAGGACAAAAGAATTTTTGAAGAATTAGCCCTTAGAATCACGAATAAGTTTCATACCAACACGCGAAAATTCTTCTGGGTAATGTGTTTAATATCAACATTATGTGCAGCATTCATTGAAGATATTTCTGTAGCCGTAATCTTCATTCCGATGATTATTCATACGTGCAATAAAATGCATATTAATCCCACACCTTTTCTCTTGGGTACAACTATTTGCATCAATTTAGCAGCGACACTTACTCCTTTTGGTTCTTCACAAAATATATTAATTAGCGCGGAATTTGACTTAACAACTACTTGGTTTATTTTAAATTTAGGGCTTTACTTTGTAATTTCGACTTTAGTGACATTATTATTATTAGATTATTTCGTCCTAAGAAAATCATTAAAAAGAATTTGGCTACCTCATTGTACAATCAATGAAGAACCATATGAACAAAATTATATTCAGACTCATGAGCTAACTATCATGGAAGAGCACATTGATAAAAGAGTCTACAATAAAAATATGGCTGCCTTATTCGTCTTTATCATTCTTTTATTTATCATTCCAAATATCTTATTTGTTGGAGTATTTGCAGCCTTGATGTTTGTTCTAATCAATCCGCGAAAAGATGGTTCTGGTAAAAAACGCCCTTCAATTTCTTATTATTTTACTAAAATTGATTATAAGTTAGTCTTTTTCTTTATATGTTTATTTATATTAGTGTTTTGTATGGAATTAAATGGCACTATTAGGTTATTAGAGGATATTATCATAAGTTTTTCCATAAATGATTTATTTATAATGTGTCTCTTTATTTTGATAGCAACTTCTCTTTTATCAGGTCTCTTGGATAACGTTCCCATAACTGTTATATTTATCCCGATAATTACCGTTATGATAGCCGAATTAGGCTTTCAGGCCACTCCATTACTAATAGCTTTTATTTTAGGGATTAACTTAGGAGGTAACTTTTTACCCCAAGGCGCTGCTTGCGACATGTTAACCTTGGAAATAAGTAAAAAGAATCATATTCATGATATGAATTATAATAAGCTGCTAAAAATAGGAGGGCTTTTTGCATTACTCCATGTCTTAATAGGTATTATTTATCTCTGGTTTTACATCTATGTAATACTATAACTATACTAATATAGAAAAAATTATTAAATATCAAAAAAATCAAAAATTTCTTTTGTTTTAATGATTTTAAATTTTTAGAGCATGAAAGAATCTATCAAGGCCATTTTCTTGGATCGAGATGGCACTTTGAATGAAGATAAAGGTTATGTTCATAAAGTAGAGGATTTTGCACTGTTACCGGGAGTAGTAGAGGGGTTGAAATTGCTCAAGAATGAATTTATTTTTATCATAATAACAAACCAATCAGGAATCCGAAGGAGTTATTATACAGTGGATGATTTTCATGATTTCAATAGAGTTTTGATCAATACCCTGGACAAGGAAGGAATAACGATAAAACAAATTTTTTTTTGCCCCCACAAACCTGAAGAAAAATGTGAGTGTAGAAAGCCAAACACTCATTTTATTGATCTGAGTGTTAATGAGTATAATATTGATTTGAATAATTCATGGGTAATTGGTGATCATCCCTCTGATGCATTACTTGGTATTAATGCAGGTTGCAATACAGTATTTTTGTTAACCGGGCATGGAACTGTACATTATGATGAACTTAAAGAAAAAAATATTAATCCTACAATAATAGCAGAAGATTTCTTAACAGCAGCTAAAAAAATCTTGGAATTTCTTTGAAAAAGGTAATCTTTTTTTTTTATTTAAAAAAACAGGAATAGTCGAAATTAAGGATTTCATATAAATAAGATGGATTCTTTAATCCAATAGAAAATTTTTTCATAAGGACAAGTTGAGGTACTAATATAATTGTTTTTTCGAAAGTTAAATAATTCAGATTTATGGAATAAGATAAAAATTTTAAGAGAATACATTAAAGAATTAGTACCTGCATTTAAGGAAAGAACGTGTTGGTCTTGTGGAAAATCTTTAAATATATATGATTTTCTTTCAGATAATTTGGAATTTTCACCTGAACAGATTCTGGAACTATGGCAAAATCCTATTTTAGAATTCCATTGCTGTGAATGTTTTAAATATTTAAAAAGAGATGAGCTAAGTAATGTTGATCTTCAAAATACAAATAGGTATTGTAAAAATTGTCATAAACTCATGAATATATATCAATTTGCCAAAAGTTATAATTATTTAAAAATAAATGAACTAAAGGATATTTGGCTAAAGGAAAATTCTGTTATTTTTTGCAGTGGGTTCTGCGAAAAATATTATTATCGAATAAAAAAAAGAAAAAAATAGATGAATATTAATCTGTTTTTCTTACCTTGCCTAATTTAGGCATCGCATGTTCATATTGTTTCATAATGAATCTGGAAATTACAATTCTCTGAATTTCCGACGTTCCTTCATAAATCTGATATAATTTTGCATCTCTAAACAGTTTTTCTACGGGGTAGGTTCTAAGATATCCATATCCTCCAAAGATTTGTATTGCTTCAGTAGTAACATTCATTGCAACGTCAGAAGCAAATGCCTTTGCGATTGCTGAACTTAAATTATTATCCATTCCTTGATCAGCCTCCCAAGCTGCTTTATGTGTCAATAAACGGGCAGCTTCAATATCCTTATACATTTCAGCGATTTTAAATTGAATTGCTTGATATCTTTCGATGGGTCTTCCGAAAACTTCCCGTTTTTTTGCGTAATCAATTGAATATTCCATTGCTGATCGAGCACACCCTACTGCGAATGCGCCAATTGCTGGCCGAGTGTGAGCAAAAGTTTGCATAGCCACTACAAACCCTCTCCCTGGTTTTGCCAAAACATTTTCCTTTTTTATTCTTACATCTTTTAACCCCACAGATACAGTATTTGAAGATCGTTGTCCTAACTTAGGAATATGTTTTCCCAATCTAACACCTTCAGTATCTGTCGGAACGATAAAGGCACATATTCCTCTATGCTTTTTTTCTGGATCAATAGTGGCAAAAACAGTAATATAATCAGCGTGACCTCCATTTGTAATCCAAAATTTTGTACCATTTAAAATGAAATCATCACCCTCTTTCCTAGCAAGACATTTCATTCCAGCTACATCAGATCCCATAGTTGGCTCAGAAGTAGCAAACGCTATTAATTTAAAATCATTTACAAGTTCCCCTAAAATTCTCTGTTTTTGTTCCTCATTACCACCAATAACAATTGGTTCTGCGCCTAAATTATTATCAAATATCGAAGTTGCAATACCTGGACAAGCAGAAGAGATTTCCTCAACAACAATGCACGCATCGAGTAAACCAAGTCCTAGACCACCATATTTCTTAGGAATCGCTAAATTCAATAAATTCGCATCATAGGCCTTTTTAATGACATCCATGGGAAATTCCTCACTTTCATCATATTTTCTAGCAACAGGTAAAACTTCATTTATAGCGAATTCTCTTGCCTTTTTTTGTAATGCTTTTTGCTCTTCGGTTAAACTAAATTCCATTTACATCACCTTTTTTTCAATTATTTTATCTATAATATATTTAAAGTTAAGACTTTCAATCAACATGATTTTCCCTCCTGAATTAATAATCCTCATCCTTAATTTTTGTAGGTATTTCTTTAACTTGTCGAGCAAGTTCAGCTGCGAGATCTTCACCTTTCTTTTGTATTTCGCTTGTAGGATATCCCCGAAAAACAACGGGCTCAAGAATATCCCATTTCATGTTGTTTGATAACTCATCAAAATCTTTTTGAGCACCTCCGCTCCATCCGTAAGACCCAAAAAATAAAACTTTCTTAAACCGCATTCGTTTTTTCTTTAATAAATCCAATAAATATTTCATCGGAGGAAACATCTCATACTCGTAAGTTGGAGTTCCTATAATTAATCCAGCAGATTTATACACATCCCCCAGAATAAAAGAAGGATCATCATTCGGAACTCTATAAATCTTAACAGGTACATTTTCGGAAGCAATACCTTTTAAAATACTACTCAACATTGCTCCAGTATTACCATACATACTTCCCCACACAACACATATTTCAGGCTCCGCATAATCTTGATTATAATTCGCATAACGTATATATTTCTTGACTACAACCTCGGGCTTTCCTCTCCACACCAGACCATGGGAAGGAGCTATGGTTTTTATCTCAATATCTTTTAATGCATCAATTGCTTTTAAAACGCTTGTAGAAAACATAGCAACAATATTAGCATAATAACGTAGCATTTCCTCCTCCCAATATGGCTTATGATCATCTGGAGTCTCATCATCAAATATACTTCCCTTATGGACCCCATAGGCACCAAAAGCATCACTTGAAAAAAGTGTTTTAGTACTTTTCTCATAAGTAACCATTGTTTCAGGCCAGTGTACATTTGGAATTTCAGCAAACATAAATTCCTTCCCCCGTCCAAGGTCAAGTGTATCTCCTGTTTTTACTGTTTTAACATTATTTTTAATTTCATAAAATCCATCAACTAATTCCGCTCCCTTTGGAGTAGCGATAATTTCAGCATTGGGAGCTAGTTTATGGAGCATATATGTAAATCCTGTGTGATCAGGTTCGAGATGATTTAAAATGATATAATCAATATCTTTCACATCTACCGGAATGGATTTCATACTCTCAAGGAGTATGTGATGTGCCCCTGCCCATTCACGAACTAATTCGATGATCGCAATTTTATCTCCTTTAACAATATAAGAATTTAGTGCAACTCCTTTTGGAATTGGCCAAATTCCCTCAAATAAGTCTTCGGTATGTATATTTGCTCCAATCCAATAAATGCCATCAGCTATTTTTACTGCTTGCATTATTCATCACCATTTATATAGGATTCTTTTTAATTATTGTATATTAAAATTGTATATTAAAAATGGATTTAAATTTAATTTATATGAATTATAAATTCTTAAGTAAAATAATAATAAAAAATTATTTTTTGATAAGGAGAAATTATAATTTATTTAACCATTTATCAATAGAGGTAGATAATAATGTCTGAAGAAGTAAAAACTAAAGTAGGTCTAAAATTGGAAAAAGATATGATTTTCAAATGTGATATGGGTGAAATGGCAGTAAAAGACTGCTATATCGATGAAACAAATCAAGAAGAGGTAGAAATGTGGGGTCCAAATCCATCTAGACTTCTCGGCATGGCTCTTTTAGGATGTTTAAGTGCAAGCTTTATTTTCTGTCTGAAAAAAAGAAATTTTTCAATTGATGATTTAAAAGCAGAAGCAGAAGTGATAATAGGAAGGAACGATAAAGGTTTTTTAAGAGTAAAAAAAGTAAATGTAGATATCGTTTCTAAAATTGATGATCCTGCTGTGAGAAAAAGAGCAGACCAGTGTAAGAAGATGTTTGAAAGATATTGCACTGTTACCGCTGCCGTGAGAGAAGGAATTGAAGTTAATGTTGATCTTAAGTATTGAAGGTAAATAATAAAACTAAAAAAAAGAAAGAAGAAAATAGATTTTATTAATTATTAAATTTGTTCAAACATATCCTTTCCTACACCGCAGACTGGGCAAGTCCAATCGTCTGGTAAATCTTCAAATTTAGTTCCTTCGGCTTCCTCATCGTATATATATCCACAAGCGGTACATTCCCATTTTGCCATATTTTGCACCTAATATTTTAATTATATGGATTTTAATAACAAGAATATTAAAAAATTTAGTTCTATAATTTATAAAATCTTCTTATCAGTTAATATTTTATAAAAAAGATTTTATCAATAGAGATTTATGTAATCCAAAATTTTAAAGAAAGGAAATAATTAAATAAAAATTTATAGTTGAAACACATTATATGATTTGGAGATGATTTTATGACTACTATACCTGTTAAAAAAGAACTTTTAGAGGAATTAGTTGATTTAAAATTAAAATTTTTAGATGATGAGTCTGAAAAAATTCTGAATAAATGGAACTATAAAGCTCCCTTAAAGTTTCTTCAAGATGCAAAAGATGGTACAATTGAAGAAGCTGAAGATGATGCCATAACATTAAAGCATCTCTTAGATCAACGAGAAGAACTACTAAATTTTAAAAAGGATTGGAATAATACAGAATAAATTCTTATCTTCAGGTTCTATGTCAAGTTTAGAAAAATTAGCTAAATCTAAATCAATACTTGAAAAAGAACTATCTATTCAAGTAAAAAATTTAAATTTTGAACCGAAATTGGCAAGAATCCATATAATTTTAAGAGATAATATTCAGATTTTTGTACGTTATAACAATTATGATGAGTATAGTTATAATATAGTATTCTCTAAAAGAGAATTAGATAGATGTAGATTTGATAATTATGATGATAAATGGGAAGTTAAGTCTAAACCTCACCATTATCATCCCAGATCTGAAAAGGAGGGATTTTCAAGTCCAATGATAGGAAAGCCTGAAATTGATATTCCTAATTTATGCAAATTAATTAAATCTGGAACTTTATTGAACAAGGAATATAGATTTAAGATTAAATAATATGAAATTA
>SDNM01000016.1 GCA_004524385.1 Promethearchaeota archaeon | reverse complement strand
TTATAGGAAAAAGAAACATCATGGCGGAGAAGAAAAAATCCGATGTATTTTTCCTTATATGTTAATTTTTTTTGATCTAGGATTATGTGAATGGCTAGATCGCGAACTAGGAATGAGTATCTTATTTGATATCTTTAATTATAATTTTACCAAGCCAATCAGAACAACCGACAGTCTAGATACAATGTTCTATGATATGGCTAAAAAAGGGATGGATTTTCCTATGATGAAACAAAGTACTGATTTCTATTACAATTTCATTGATGATTGTGTAAATATGGCTAAGGAATTTAAATCAGATTGTTTCATCTTTACAATGCACATAGGCTGTAAGCAATTTGGAAGTGTAGTACAAGTTCTCAGAGAAGCTTTAAGAGATGAAACTGGTATCCCTGTTTTAATGCTAGATTTAGATGTTGGTGATAAAAGAATGACTTCAATGAAGGTTTTGCGCGATAAAATCAGTTTATTTGCCCAAACTTTATTATAAAAAAGAGGGGAATCTTAGTGAGAAAAGATCTAGAGAACCTTTCAAAGGAAGAATTAATGGATTACATTGAAACTATAGCTTTAAACTGGCTCGCTATAGATGGAACATGGTTCTTGGCAGTTGAGAGAGAACTTGGAATAGATAAAGCTATTCACTTTGATAAGGAATCATGGAAGGTATTTACAGTTATAGAAGCTAAACGAATTATGCAAAGATTCAAGATTCCAGAAAATGGTGGTATTCCCGCTTTAATGAAAGCTTTAAGATTTAGAGTTTACGCTAATATTAACACTCAAGAAATCGTCGAGGTTTCTGAAAAACGATGTGTGTTTAGAATGAACGATTGCCGCGTTCAATCTGCGAGAAAGCGCAAAAATCTTCCAGATTTTCCTTGTAAGACAGTAGGAATACCTGAATATTCTCTTTTTGCTAAAACGATTGATAAAAGAATAGAAACTAAGTGTATCTGTTGTCCGCCCGATGAACATCCAAAAGACTATTATTGTGCGTGGGAATTTACGATTAAAGATTAGGATGATTAAAAATAAAGGAAGAATTTTTTAAAAAACGAGGAAAAATACAGAAATAGTTAAAAATAATGTAAATAAATCATAATTTAAGAAAAATTAAAAAAAATGAGTGAAATTAGAAAAAATGAGCGAAAACGAAATACGTTCTCAAATTGCCTCAAAAGAGGATGAAATTACCAAAATTGAAGAAGACGCAAGTAAAAAAGAAGCTGCTGCTGAAAACGAGGTTGCGGCTGATTATGATGCAAAAATTGCTGAAACTGAAACAAAATTAACAGCTGAGGAGAGTAATTTAGCAGAAGCAACTTCAAAAGCAGAGGAATGGGTAGCAAAAAAGAAGGAACTAGCTATTATAGTAAAGGACCTTAGAAAGGAACATAAAGGGCTATCCAAGGAAAAATCATCTGCGATAAAAGACAAATTAAAAGAGATAAGTCTTAATAAGAAAAATCAGATTAAACCTATTGAGAATGAAATTAAAGCATTACAAAAAGAATTGAAAGTTTTAGAGAAAGCAGCAGCTAGAGGAGAGTAATGTAATAATAATCTCCAGTGAAACTTGGGATTCCTTATTATTTTTTTTATTTATTTTATTAGCCTTTCAAATAAAGTTTTGTATCTATTTAACTTAGTTTTAAAATTTTCCTAATTACTTATTGTTTTAAAATAAGTTTAATTAACAATATAAAATGTTTATTATTAAATTAGGAGATATAATCATAATTTGAAACTATAATCTCCCACTTTATAATATTTTTAAAACGGTTAAGATGAGAGAGCCTTTTACACCAAACCAAATATCTCTTGATGTTAAAAATGGAAAGTTAAGTAAATTAGAAGCTTCCGAATTGTTAATCTCCTTAATCGAAGGAAGCAATGAAGCAAAAACTCGGAAAAAATGCTTAGAAGCATTTGAAAAAATCGAACTAAAAACTGAAAAAGTTTTTAAAATTATTGAAAACTGCTTAGTCTCAGACGAAAATCCATTAGTCAGGAGTGTTGCGGCAAAAGCTATTATTCGTAATTTTCTTAAAGACGATTTAAGCTCGTTGAAGTGGGCAATTCAGCACGAAAAATCGCCGATAGTATTGAAAACAATTTTAGATTTGTTTAAAGATGTTGATAACCAGAAATATAAATTTTTAATTAAAGAAATACAAAAGTGGATTGAAGAATTTGCTTCAATTATCGGAGTCGTTCCAAATGAAGCAAAATTTATTTTAGACTTGGAGGCTCTATTTGCTAAGGACAGAGAAAATTACGAAATTAATGGTGCTACTTACAAATATTACCAAATTCTCACTGCTACCAAGAATAGTAAGCCGTGGCTCGAAATAAAAGATAAACATATTGTAGGATTAAGTCTTAATTTCTACAATTGGAAGTTTATAAAAGAAAATCCAGAATATGTGGATTATCTCTTGAGGTTAATTTATGTAAATTTATTTCTTTCATCATTCAAAAAGTTAAATCTTATCCAAAATAAAATTCGAGAAGTCCCCGAGTCAATAAGCTCTTTAAATTCACTCGAATGGTTGGATTTAAGTCGCAATAATATTTTAGAGATTCCTGAGTCAATAGGCTCTTTAATTTCTCTAAAGAAATTGAATTTAAGCCGCAATAAAATTCGAGAAATTCCCGAGTCAATCGGTTCTCTGAGTTTGCTTGAAAGGTTAGATTTGAGGCGTAATAAAATACGAAAGATTCCCGAATCCATTAAAAATTTGAGTTCTTTAATTGAATTAAGGATTGATAATAATAAAATTCAAACGATTCCTGATTCATTAAAAAGTTTTTTAAATTCCCTCGAACATTTTAGCTATTAATTTTAGCCAAATTCAAAAAAAAAGAAATATTGAAATAGAAAAGAATAGAAAGATAATTATTAAATTAATAAGAAAAGGATTATAATTCTGTTTTAAGAATGAGATGAAAAATATGGAAGAGAAAAAGAAAATGATTAATGGGGGCGATGTGTTAGTAAAATGTCTGCTCCAAGAAAATGTTCGATACATGTTTGGGATCCCAGGTGGGCAATTCCTTAAGATGTACGATGCTGTTTATAGATGGGGTCGGGAAAAAGGTATAAATACGGTTTTATTCCGACATGAACAGGCAGCAGCCCATGCGGCAGATGCCTACGCAAGAGTGTCTAATACTCCAGGTGTCTGTTTCGGGACGGTTGGTCCAGGAGCAACGCACCTCGTTCCTGGTGTTGGAGCGGCATGGTCTGATAATATACCTGTAGTCGCCATTGTCCCTCAGGTCCACAGTAAAACTGAAGACAATTTCACTTTACAAGGGGGTCTGGATCAAGTAACTATGTTTAAACCAATTACGAAATACCAAAAAAGTATTCGAGAAATAGAGATGATCCCTGATGCCGTTCATAAAGTATTTCGAGAAGCCACTAGTGGTCGTCCCAGACCTGTATTATTAGAGATTTATGAGGATGCTTTCCTCGCAGAAATAGAAGAAGATAAAATCCCAATTATAAGCTCAGAGAGATATAGGGCTATCGCAAAACCCGCTATTGATAATGAATTAATTAAGAAATCTTTAGATCTCTTATTAAATGCAGAAAAACCCTTGATAGTTTCTGGTGGAGGAGTTATGCGGGCAGAAGCGTGGAATGAATTGCAAGAGTTTGCCGAGTACTTGCAAATTCCCGTTATAACTAGCATCACAGGAATTGGAACTATTTCAAATAAGTCGAAATGTGCCATAGGGGCCACAGTAGGTAGCATTACATTGTCAGCAGCTCAAGTAGATGTAATCTTAGCCCTTGGTTGTAAGTTTTCATTTACAATGGCGTTTGGAGCTGAACCATTTTGGAAGAATTCTCAAAAATTAATACAAGTTGATATTGATCCAACTATTATCGGACGAAACAAACCAATCGATTTAGGCATTGTTGGAGATTGTAAATTATTTCTAAAACAACTACTTGAAGAAGTCAAAAAGACTCAAAAAGTTGAAAAAAGAGAGTGGTTGGACTATCTTATTGGATTGAAACAAAGACTTCATACGAATTATATAAAAAAGTCTTCAAAAGATAGGACCCCAATTATTCCACAGAGAATGATAAAAGAGGTTTTAGAATTTATAGATGAGGATGCTATTCTTATTGTCGATGGAGGAGATATTCAAGCTTTTACATATGAGCAAATCAATGTTTATAAAGAGAGGAAACCACTTTCAACTCTTTCATCAATCGGCATGGGGCACTTGGGCACATCCGTGGGTTATGGTATTGGGGCAAAACTAGCAAAACCTGATAAACAAGTCGTTTCAATATCGGGCGACGGTAGTTTTATGATTAATATCCAAGACCTAGAAACTGCTGTGAGATTAGGATTAAAAAATTTGATCTTTTGTATCGCAAACAACAATTGTTGGGGTATGATTAAGTCTGGGCAAAAATATAGTCTTAAAAAGCGTTATATAGATGTAGATTTGCCTGAATTTGATTATGGAAAATGTGCAGAAGGATTCGGTTGTTATGGTGAGCAAGTTACTGATCCCAATGAGATTAAACCCGCACTCGAGCGAGCTAAAAATTCGAATAAACCTGCGGTTCTAGATATTAAAATTCAATTTGCCACAGCTGAAATTACTAAGTTAATGGCATCGATTGGGAGCCTGTAATTTTATTTTTTTTTTTTCTTATTAGTTTCAAAGATTCAGCGGTAATTCTTGACCTTTCTCATTTAACTTGTCTCTTTTGTCTTCTCGATGTAATTCTAATTCTTCCATTAACCAGTTTAGGAGTCTCATTTTAGAGTTATAAATCTCTAGTTCCTCTTCTAACAATTCCATTTTAAATCAATTAGGTTTTTGTTAATTCTATTTAGATCTATGGGATCTTATAACAGATATATATCAAAATGATATCCACATAATATCTAAAAAAAATAGTAAGAATTATTTAATTAAGAATTCAAATAACTTAGAAAGATTATGGACACAAATTACTTCAGAAAGATATTTTTCAAAAAGAAAAAAAAAAATTTTTAATTTATTTTTATTACGCTTACGTAATCCTTTGATTAATTGAATTCACTATATTATTATTGACTAATCTTAAATTTATAAAGTAAGATAAAGCCAACAATAATTAAGATAATTCCAATTATCAATAAAACGGCACCATATGTCATTAATGACGCACCCACTGCACCTTGATACCCATATTGTGCAGCAGCAGACTCATATGAACTAAGTGTTGCGCCCGCACCAATGTAATAAATTCCCCAGATCAATAATATGGCGCCTACAACCATCATTATAATACCAATAATCCATAAAATATCTTCTTTTTCCATTGGCAAAATACACCTTTTTAATTTAAATATCAAACAAAGTTACAATCTATATTTTATTTAATTTTTATTTAAATCTTATTATCATAAAAATTAAATTATCTTTTTCTAAATTTAAAGAAAATTAGGTTATAATTTTAAATTTTAATTCATGACCATTTTTATCAAAACACTTTACACAATCTAATCCATTGTAAGGAAAAGCAAGAATAAAATGAAATTTTTTCAGCTTAAAAACATTATTTAGGTCTCCTAAAGAGGGATAAGGGTTTCCAGATGGATGAGAATGTACTGTTCCTTCGAGTGAAGGATCTAAAGGTAATCGACTAGGGAAAAAAACGCCATCTTGATAAGATGTAAGCGCTCCGGGCGGTAAGATATATTCCTTAACTACTCCATTATCAACCCTCAATAACCCTAAAATCTCTCTCGGATGTTGATTTCTACAAAGAGCAAACATTCCATTAAGCAAATCTCTCTGAATCAAAATTTCCTTAGTTTGCATTCTTTTAATAAATATATGAATCTCATTAATAAGCTCAGCAATCGAGAGTGGTGCCTTTTTTTTCCAGCTTTTTAATGCTGATAGCATTGTGTCTAAACTATTGTCAGTTTGACCGTCTTCTCTCACTAAAATTACTTTCGGTTTCTTAGGATAATTCTTGAACTTAATCTCTAAAAAAACATCATTTATTAAAGGAAGTTTTATATGATAAATCAAATCGTTTATTAATCCTACGTTTGGAAACGCTTCCACTACTTTTTGATATTCTTGCTCTAATATTTCCATTAATATACCTAATCATACCTAAAAATTAAATCTTAATAATCCTTTTTTGACTGTTTTAATAGTCTAAAAAAAATTTCACAAAAAAGATTCTTAAAAAATTTTATTTAATTAAATAAAATCCAATAAAAAAACTAATGTAAAATTATTTTAATCAAAATTATCTATTTAAACATATGACAAGTGTGGAAATAAAAACAGATTTTTTAGAGAAGTTACGTAAAAAATTTAAATCTCAATTTGGAGAAAATCTCTCTGATCAAGAAATTTTAGAAAAATGTTTAGAATTTTCAAATAAACACATAGATGAGCTTCTACTAGAATTATTAAATGCGAATTTAATAATCAAGAAAAAAAAATCTTTATACGATTTAATGACTGGAATATTAGAAGAAGAATATAATCTAATTAAATCTTCAGGAAAATCAATCAAGGAAGTAATCCATGAATCTTGGAGATATTAACTTAATTTTTATAAAAGTTGTATTAGAATTATGACTACGTCTGTCTTTCTCGATTCTGATTTATTATTTAACTTTTTAGCTATAAATCCTGAAAAAAAAGAAAAATATATATCTCAAGGAACAACTGGAAATTCTCAATTAGATCGAATTATAAAAGCAGTTATGAAAATACTTGAAAAAGAGGGAACTCTTAGTATCTCAAACTTTTCAGTTTTAGAATTAATTTGCACGATTAATAGATTAAAGAGTAGTCATAAAATCCCACAAATTGTTAAAACTCTATCCAATGTTTGTAAAATTTTTCCAATTAATGATATTCTAATAGAATTTGCTTGGTTCTTTGGTGCAAATTACAAATTGCATTCTGGTGATGCTTTACATGTTGCATTTTGTTTATTCAATAATATAGATTATGTTTTCATAAAAGATGATGACTTTCATGCTTCTTTTATTCAAATAAAAGAGGATTATGAAAAAAAGGGAATTGAATTATTGAAGGATTTCCTCAATCAATTTCATTCAATCAAAAAAATACAAGAAGAAATTACAAAAAAATTCGAAAATATTAAAACAATTCAAATAAAACAGATAAGATGAGTTTATTCATTAAATCTTAATAATAATTTTTTTATAGAGAATGTCACTAAAATCCCAAGTTCCAGAACCAGAAGCAGGATTAAAATTCATTGATGCACACTGCCATATACCATTCCCGCGCCCTAAAAAAGATATACTTCCTTCGGATAACCAACAATACGAAAATTATTTTGATATGGGAGGATTATATTTGATCTCATGCTCAATTGATATTATAACTCTTAATCTTGTCTTACATTTCGTTAAAAATAAAAAAAATATAGGATTTACTTGCGGATGGGCACCTCAAACTGTAACGTACACTGCAAAAAATAAATATAATGATGATTATAAAAAATGGATTGACTATGTCGTCAATAATCCTGAGGATTACTTAGCTATTGGAGAAATTGGATTAGATTTTCATCATGCCAAAACGCTAGAAAAGAGAAACAAACAGATTGATGAACTAAAAAAAATTCTAGAAGTCACAAGAGAGTTAAATAAGCCGTATGTTTTGCACGTGAGAAATGCTGCTAAGCATGAATTTGATAGAAATAATCCAAAACATCGATTCAACAATAAAGATGGGGCAAATAAGGAGATACTTCGAATTTTAAAAGAATTCAATATAAATCCAAAAAAAGTAATTTGGCATTGCTTTTCTGGACCTGAAGAATATGGGAGATTATTACCTAACCAAGGCTTCATGCTTTCTGTCCCTAGCTCATCCTATGGTTTTGAAAGATGGCGTAATGTATCCAAAAATTCTCCAATAGAGAATTTAATTACTGAAACTGATTCTTACTACCAACATCCTTTTAAAAGAGGCCCTATAAATGTCCCATCAAATGCTCGATATTCTATAGCGGCAATAGCATTTTCGCATAATTTGCCTCAAAAAATAGTAAGCGAAAAAACTATTGAAAATACGAAGAGATTTTTTAATTTAAGAATAAAATAAATCCTTTTTTAAAATTCTAAATCATAAAATAAAAGAATTTTTTATTAATTTTTAGGAGGTTTTAGAATGAATGTAATTATTGTTGCTCCAAATGACATTATACCCATTACAATGAACAGAACTATATAACCGCCTAAAAGAGTAACAAATGTTAAAACCATAGTTGCTCCTAAGAATCCAGCTATTCCATATGAAGTAAAAACTACACCATAGTTTTCACCTAAATTCTTAGTTCCGAATAAATCACTTGTAGCTGTGGGGAACATGGCGAAATTTCCTCCAAAGCAAAAATATATTGAACATATCCATATTAAAAAAAAGAGTTCGCTCCCACTAGTAAAAAACAATGTAATCATTAAAACTCCCTGAATTGTAAACATAATCATCATTGCTTTCTTATAAAAAATTATATCTGACATTTTACCCCAGAAAATTCTACCTATTCCATTAAATAAAGCCGCCAAGCTCCCGACTATTATTAAGAAGTCAGTGGCATTTATAGGATAAGCAGCGCTTGATTTGGCAAATGAACTATATGCTCCAATGGTCATTAAACCGCATATTGCACTAAAAATGAATGTTGTCCATAACATCCAAAATTGTTTGTGTTTTATCATTTCTTCACGATTTAAGTCAAGTCCAGAAATCCCAGTATCTTCAGAAGGAGGTGGTGGTGTCCAGTTAGCTGGAGTCCATACTTCAGGAGGATTATTTAATGTCATCGCACCACTTAAAACAAACGCTAAATATATTATTCCAAGAAGAATAAACATTGTAGGTACACTTAATACTGAAAACCATTTGATAAAATAATTAAATAAAAAAGCTCCTGCCCCAAAACCAGCAACAGCTATACCATTAATAAATCCTTTCTTATCAGGAAACCATTTAGCAGCGCAAGCTATAGGACATACATAGGCAAAACCAATCCCTGCACCAAATATTATGCCATAAGTAATTAACAACCCAATAAATGATGTCATTCCAGCAGAGGAAATTGCTCCGATCCCTATAAGCATACCTCCAATTATTGCAATCTTTTTAGGGTCATATTTTTGTTGAAGCTTTCCCGCAAAGATCATTGTAAAACCGAAAATTAATAAACTCACACCAAATATATATACTGTAACTTCGGCAGGTTCTTTTAAAAATGCACCTCCACTAATAAATAAGGTTAATGTGCCCCATGAATATATGGAACCAAGTGCTAATTGTACTAATATTGCTCCAATAACTACAATCCATCGATTCTTGACTTTTTCTTGAGAAATTTTTCTGGACCCTAAAATATAATTTAATTAGTTTTAAAAATTCTATTAAGGATAAAAAGATTTCATTAATATTTTAGTAGATTGCATTAAAACAATTTTTTAATTATGAATTACTCATTTTCCCAAATTTTAGATTCAATCTATCCTTAAAACTCTTAAGTTATAATTATTTGGTTTATATTATCAATGAGCAAGGACAAAATAGTCAAATCTTTAGAACCTTTATTTAACCCTCGAAATGTTGCTATCTTTGAAGCAAAACAAAAAACTATTTATTTCGTTGACGGATTTAAATCGCAAGGATTCGATATAAAAAATATGTATTTAATTTCTTCCACAGAGAATGAATTATCTGGAATAAGATGCTATAAATCATTTGAAGAAATACCAGTTGAGACGATCGATTATTTAATTTTATCTGTAGGAAGAGATAGACTTATTCAATCGTTAAAGACGATTTTAGAACTTAAGAAAATAAAATTTATTCACATATTTACGGCTGGAACGGGTGAATTTGACGATATAGGAAAAGAAATCGAACAACAAATAAAAGAAATTTTAAACCGTGACAATATCAAAACTCGTACAATCGGGCCCAACTGCTTTGGAATCTATTGTCCAAGTGGAAAAAGTGCTTATCTACCATATTTTCCCTCAGAGAGTGGAAATATTGGGATTATATCTCACTCTGGTGATTTACTCTCAAGAACAATACGTTTTGGGGATATTAAATTTAATCTTAAGTTTTCTAAGGCAGCAAGCATAGGCAACTGTATAAATATGCAATTTTCTGATTTTTTAGAATTTTTTACCCAAGATGATGAGATTGATATAATAGGAATATATTTTGAGGGATTTTCACCTCACTCTATTAAAGAAGGGCAAAAATTATATAATATCTTGAGAAATACACGGAAACCTGTTTTAATTCTAAGAGGTGGTAAAACTAAACGATCTCAGTCAGCTGCTTTAACCCATACTGGCTCATTAGGAACAGACAAAAAGATATGGGACGGATTATATAAACAAACACCACTTATCGAAGTTGGAAGTTCTTTAGATGAATTTCTGGATTGCTTATACATGTTTTATGAATTTTATAAGAGACATCAAAATCTAACATTGGAAGAAAAAATTAATCGATTTCCTAAAACTACAAATGCCTTAGTTATTTTGTGGTCAGGAGGTCAAGGAATTCTTGATACGGATGTATTAACAGAACTTGGAATCAATATGCCATTATTCGAGGGGAAAGTGAAAGAAAAATTGTTGGAAGCATATCCTAATTTCAGAGTGGGCTCCCTTTCTAATCCCTTAGATTTACCTTGGGTCTCCTCTTCTCAAAAATACGCTGATGTATGTAAAGCGGCAATTTCAGAAAATATAGATCTTGTAATAATGTACAAAAATCCAGACCGGGGCAAGGATATAAAAACCAAAAAGCGGTATCAAAATCTATTAGAATTAAAAGATTATGTAGAATCTTTAAATAAGATTTTTGTTATTATAATGACAGAATATCCTGATAGAGATCGAGTCAGTTATTATAAAAAACTGATAAAGAACGGCTTCCTAGTCTATTCGGACATTCACCGAGCGGGTAAAGCTTTTTTAGCATTATATGAATATGGAAAAAAAATAAAAAGAATGATAAATAACTAAGAAAACACGAATAATATTTAAATTTTATATAAATCAGGTCTACGATCATTAAGAGTAGTAGCTGTACCGCGTTTCCTTTTTTTATGAAGCAATTTTAAATCTAATTCACCAGTCACAACCATTTCCTCGTTGACTCTAGCTTCTGCAATGATGCCATTAGAAGGCCAAGGCTCCTCACATGGACTTAAAATTGAAGCCTTTCCCCAACCAGTCATCATATCAGAAATTGGAGGTGTTCCTACTAAGCATGAATGAACGACATAAATCTGATTTTCAACGGCTCTTGCTTGAGAACAATGTCTTACACGCCAAAATCCATGCTCATCAACAGTATACGATGGACTAAAAATAATTTCTGCTCCCTTAAGAGTAAGGGTCCTAATAACTTCAGGAAACTCCATCTCGTAGCAGGTGGCTATGCCTACTTTTACATTATCGGTTTCAAATATTTCAAGATTATTTCCGGGAGTGACTCCCATTTTTGCTTCTAACGGAAAAAGATGTGTCTTATCATGTTTGAAATGGTTTCCATCTGGACAGAAAAGAAAGCTTCTGTTGTAGGTTTTTTCATTTTTTTGTATAAGATGCGAACCTGCTATAATATATTGATTTTTCTTTTTTGATAAATCTTTGAATAAGTCAATATATTGATCAGTAAATTCATGAATCTTACCAATATTATAATTTGGAATTAAATATTGAAGTTCTAAAGTAAATGTCTCAGGAAAAACAATAAAATGAGATCCCTTTGCCTGATCTAACAGATTCTCAACATTAGAAGCAAAATCTTCAAAATTTTTAATGGGCTTATAAGCAAATTGTACAGAAGAAACTTTAACGATTGTCATGACTATTAAGATTTTAAATTACTTTTTTAGCTAAAGATCAACTTCATTTTCAATCAAAATATCTTTACCCGTTAAATTCTTTC
>SDNM01000015.1 GCA_004524385.1 Promethearchaeota archaeon | reverse complement strand
TTCGAAAGATACCCCTAATGCTTCAGGAGGGCCCCCTATTGGTCCAGCAGTTGGTCCAACAGGCATAAACGCGGAGTTGGGTTCAACTCCTCGGTGCAGATATCAAAGATGTTGTGGACGCTGTAAATGAACAAACTATGATGTTTAAAGGATTAACTGTTCCAGTGAGGATTGAATGCGATCCTCAAACAAAGCAATTTGAAATATTTGTAGAAACTCCTTCGACAGCATCATTATTGCTAAAAGAAATCGGTGTAGAGAAAGGGGCTTCAAATCCAGGTGAGGATACGATTGGAAATTTAACTATCGACCAAATAATTTCAGTAGCTAATGCTAAAAAAGATATCTTTTTAGATAAGACATTTAAAACTTGTGTTAAAACAGTAATAGGAACAGCCTTATCCGTAGGTTTAACTGTTGAGGGTGTGGATCCTAAAATCGTTCAAGAGAGAATAGACAAGGGAGAATATGACGATAAAATAAAGGAGGAATCGTAAAATATGAAAGTGGATGATAAATTATTAAAAAGATCGTTAAATGCTGCTATTGACTTTTCGATTATAAAGAAAGAAGGATTTAAAGATAAAATTCGCAAATTTGACGAAACTATTGATTTCATAATAAACTTAAAGGATATTAATTTAAGTGATCCAAAACAGAGACTTGACAAGGAATTAATATTGCCTAACGAGGTGATAACAGAGGATAAACCTAACATATGTGTGATTGCTTCTGATGAGATATTATTAGAAGCTAAAAAAATAGGATTGGATACTCTTGACCCAGATGGTTTGGCAGCTTTGGATCGGGAAGAAAAGAAAGACAAAAAAAAATTCGTGAAAAAATATAATTTTTTTGTTGTGCAAGACAAGAATATGCGCGACGTTGCTCGTTTTCTGGCCAGATTTTTAGGACCAGCTGGAAAAATGCCTAAACCTTTTCCATCGGGATATGGAATTATTTCATCAATAGATGATCTTAATGCAGCTGTTGAGAGATATAAAAAAATTGTTAGGATTATAGTCAAAAAAAATCCAGTATTACAGGTAAAAATTGGCAAAAAATCAATGGAAATGGATAAAATTCTGGAAAACATGAAAACTATTGTCGATTATGTTGCAGATCAAATGCCTCATAAATATAACAACTTTAGATCGATGTTTATTAAGACTACAATGGGACGACCGATCAAGATAGATAATGAATATCTAGAGACATTGGGGGTGAAATAAAATGATATCAAAAAAGGAGATTCCACAATGGAAATTGGATGAAATTGAATACTTAGTAGATTTATTTAAAAAATATAAAAATATTGCGGTGATTATGGTTGGGAGTATTAACGATAAGCAAATTCAAGATACTCGTAAGATTTTGAGAGGAAAAGCGGAAATTCGAATGTCTAAGAAGAGTATACAAATAAGAGCAATTGAAAAGTACAAAAAAGAGTCAAAAAAATCAAATCTTGATGATTTAGCTAAAAATATCCCTGGACAATCAAGTCTTGTTTTTACAAATATGAACCTTTTTGATTTAAAAAAGATTTTTAACGAAAGTGAATGGATGGTACCTGCCAAGCCCGATGAAATCACTCCCGTAGACATTTGGGTTCCTGCTGGAGATACAGGATTACCTACTGGACAAGTAATTTCGGAGCTAAATATGACATTACGATTACCTACTCGTATTCAGAACGATACTATATGGATTCGCGAGAAGACGAGAACACATAAAGCTGGAGAAATTGTAGATGTTAAACAAGCGGCAGTTTTGAAAAAGCTTGGGATTAAACCGGTAGAATCATTAATTAAAATCCATTACGCTTGGAGTGAGGGAGAAAGAATACCAGAAGATACATTGTACATGGATATAGAAGCGTTTCAACGAGATGTTGCATCATGCCACTTAGCTGCGTTAAAAATTCTTTTTGAATTACCTATTTTCCTTGAAGATATGATAGATGAGTATATTAAAAAAGCAGTATTTGATGCAAAAATAATCAATACTATAATTTTTGAAGGTGGAATTACAGCTTCAGTGAAAAAAGAGGAGGTTAAATCCGAGGAAGAAAAACCAGATGAGGAGGAAGAAGAAGAAGAGAGTGCTCCAGGAATCGGAGGACTATTTGGATGAGAATCTAAGATGAAAAATTTAAAATTAATAAACTAACAAAAGAAAAAAATAAAATAAAAAGAGGTAAAGAAGTATGGAAAGTATATATGCTGCGCTCTTACTTCATACAGCTTCAAAAAAAATAACAGAGGCGGCTATTGAAAAAGTTTTGACGGCTGCTGGTGTAGAACCCGATAAATCTCAAATTAGTAAAATAATTGCAGGTTTAAAGCAGAAGAAAATTGATGAGATAATAGCTTCCGCAACAGCAGCACCAGTAATGGCTACCTCTGTTAGTGGGGGTGCTGAACCCGCCAAAGAGGCTCCTAAAGAAAAAAAGAAGGAAGAGGAAGAAGAAGAAGCAGAGCCAACTGGAATTGGTTCTCTCTTCTAATATATTATAACTAATTTTTTTTTAATATTTTTTTTTAATATTTCTTAAAATTTGATAGATCTACATTACTTATTTTATATTTAGGATTTATTCAATTTGTTATAAATATTAAAATCCAGAAAGAGTATTCTGAAGAATATTTTTCTCGTTCATTCTATTTTCCGAAAAGATTTCAGCAATAAATTTGCCTAGATCAAAAAGTTTTTTTTTAATTCACTTTTAATTTTTATAACTGGATTAATACTAAAATCGCATTTATAACCTAATCTACTAAAAATAAAGAGCTGAGATAAAATGGCAGGAGCATTTTTAAGATTCTTTACTCCATTCGTCAAAATAATGCCAGAAATAAGAAATCCTCAGAGGGAAGTGGCATTCAAGGAAAAATTTATCTGGACTGCCGTGGTCTTGATTATATATCTAATAATGTCAAACATTCCTTTATATGGCGTCGAACTTGAAGATTCAACAGATTATTTTTATTGGTTAAGAGTAATACTCGCCAGCCAAAGAGGGACATTAACAGAATTAGGAATTGGACCTATAGTAACAGCGGGACTTATTATGCAGCTACTACTTGGATCTAAGATTATCAACGTTGATATGAACGATCCATACGATCGGGCAATGTTTAGTGGCACACAAAAAGTTATGGCTATTTTTCTGACTATGTTTAATATAATAGCATATATTATTGGAGGCCATTTTGGTAGACCAACTGATCTTGGAGTAGAAAGCATTGTGTTGATTTTTTTACAATTATTATTTGCAGGGATTATTATTATTTTGCTAGATGAATTACTTCAAAAAGGATGGGGGCTTGGTAGCGGTGTTTCTTTATTTATCGCAGCAGGCGTTGCTGGTCAAATCTTTTGGAATTCATTTAGTTTTATCGAAGCTCCAGGGCAAGGACGTATTCCAAGAGGTATAATTATAGCATTTTTTTATGTTTTGTTTGATGACGATCCTACGACAAATTTAGATGATATCTGGATACGAGGGCAGTTGCCGTCTCTTTTAGGAATTATTACTACGATTATTATATTTATAATTGTTGTGTGGTTTGAGGGCACGCGTGTGGAGATTCCGTTAGCGTATCGAGGCTATCGAGGTTTTAAAGGCAAATATCCAATGAAATTGCTCTATGTTTCTAATATTCCTGTTATTTTAGTTAACGCTTTATATGCCAATTTACTGTTTTTTGGTCAATTGTTAGCAGGACCACGGTCCGGATTACGCGGTCAAGGTAATGACTTCTGGCTTGATCTACTTGGGACTTTCGAATACCAAGATACAGGGGCAGGCACAGGAGGCTATCTCGTACCGAAATGAGGTTTGATATATTATCTTTCACCGCCATTGGGGATTGACGCGCTAGTGGACGATCCGTTACGGGCGGTTGTTTATCTTTTTATATTCATAATCCTATGTATATACCTCGGGAAGATTTGGGTCGAGGTATCGGGACTAGCTAGCCGTGACATCGCACAGCAAATTTTAGACTCCGGAATGATGGTTCCTGGCTTTCGCAGTTCGGCGAGAATCATAGAAAAGATACTAGACCGTTATATCCCCGTTCTTATTGTGCTTAATGGGATACTCATAGCGTGCTTGAGTTTTATGGCGGATAGTTTAGGTGCATTGACTTCAGGTACCGGCCTTCTCATCGCTATAGGCATTATACACCAATACGCTGAGACTATATCTAAGGAGATCGCTGCTCAGCAATATCCAAGCATGCGGGGCTTTCTTGGATTGGATTAATTTCATTTTCGGTGAATCTAAGAAAAGATCGAACAAGAAGGATTATTATTAATAATAATATGAAAAGAAAAAAAAAGATTTTTCTACTTCCTTTTTGAATGTATTTGCTCTAATTTAGATCTCATTTCCTTTAATTTATCTCCATGGAGATCAAAAAGCTTCAAGAATAGAATTCCAATTATGAGAGCAATAGCTGGAAATAAAAACATAATCAATTTCAATCCTAAAATAATATTTGTGCCAGGATTAGGTTTATAGCTAGACCAACCTGTACCTTGAAAAATTAGGGCGATTGTTATAACAGAAAATATTTGGGAAAACCTGTGAATAAAAGCATTAATACCATAATAACTAGCTGATCTTTTAATTCCAAATTCTACCTCATCAGAATCAATTACATCACCAATTAAAATATCTACATAAAATAATGCTCCACCTAATGCTAATCCTTGGATTGCAATAATGATAATTCCTATAATTCTAATAGTAGGATCATCATATAAAAGTACAAAAGGAAATAATAAACAAATCCATAAACCTAATGTAAATATTAACCCATTTCTCATGCCTATTTTTTGACCGATCTTCATATGCAAAGGCAATACAAAGGCAGCAATTAGTAATGCTAACATTAATGCGATGCCTATAAGTAAAGCATCTTTTTTAATTCCAAGAACCCATGTACAATATAGAGGTAATGCGGTAAGCAATGTAGTAAAGCAATACCATATGCACATATTTGCCAAGGTAAATTTCAGAAAGGTCTTATTTTTTAAAGTAAATTTTAAAGAGTCGATAAAAGAAGGTTGTTTTTCAAGTGTTTCTGTCAACTGCTCCTTCTCTTGAACACCTTTAGTTATGAATATCAACGCAGTAAAAAATATTATAACTGCCATAATTAATCCCGCATTGATATACATTAGTTGGAAGTGTAATATTGTTGATTGGGAAGGATTTTCCTCAGTCGGAATTAAAGGAGATATAACGATGGTGGGAATAAGAGAAGCACAAATTACAGCAATTATAATAAATCCTTTTACAAATATATTGGTCTTAGCCCTTTCTTCTTCAGTAGGAAACATTTCTGGAAAAAGAGCATTTACATTCACTGACCACATTGTATAGACAAATTCAAAAGTTAATATTATTATTATGAAATAAATAAATGCGATTAATTTATTACCTATTGGAACTGAAAATAATAGTATCATTATTAAACTTAGAGGAATCATAGAAATTATTAAAAAGAACTTTCGCCTACCCCATCTTTTCTTATATTTGGTTCTATCTGATAAAGCTCCTAATAGTGGATCATTTAATGCATTCCAAATTCCCCAGACGATATATGCAGCCATTACAAATAGAACGGGTAATCCTACTACAGCAAAATAGAAAGTAAATACGAGAATTGTAAAAGCTTGATACGTTAATTGGTCGGGAATAGCACTTAGACCAAAAAGAGCTCTTTTTGATGTTTTAATCGATGGTTTTTCTTCAGTCATTTTAATAAAAACTCTATTTATTTTATTTTAAATTGAGAAAACCACACTCCTTTTAATATTTTAAATTATTTATTGCTATCTATTATAAATACTTCAAAGATATGTTATGGAATTTTTATTTCAAGATTTAGAAAACTCCCAATAAAATATTAAAATAATGTTAATATTATTAAATATAAAACATTAAAATTCTCAAATCTCTAAAGGTTATTATCATGTCATTATTAAGCCCTCCTGATTCAATGTTATTCATTTTGCTTTTATCCATTATTATTGCTTTAATAAGTGTTCTATTAACAAAAGCACTTGTTGATACTGAAGAAATTCAGAGAAAGCAAAAGCAAATAAAAGCACACCAAGAAGAGAAGAAAAAAATTATTGAATTAGCGGAAATCGATGTTGAGAAATATCGAAAACAGCGTAAAAGATGGGAGCGTCGGGAGGAGATGCTTAAGAAAACGCAACAGGGTATGTCAATGCAGAGATTAAAACCCACTTGTATTACATTTTTACCTATGATAATAATATTCATCATTCTAAATGTTTATGTTTATGGTCGAACAGCAGTTGCTTATACACCTATGAGCCCTGATCTTTATGGAATTTTAAGATTTGTAACTCAAAATGCTATGGTAAATCCAGGAAGCAAAGATCCTTTAGAAAGTAGGGCATTAGTATTTACAGGTTGGTATTTCATTTGTTCATTAGGGATTAATACATTGCTCCAAAGGCTATTTAAACTGCAAACACAAGCTTCGGGAGGGATGGAACAAATGTTTGGCGGACAAAAGTCTACTTCTATGCAATTTCCTGATGTTTAGCCAATTGGGTCAATACAAAATTTTTTTTTAATTTGTCTTAAGAGTTAATTAGAAAGCGCAACGGGAGGGAAATTCGTTTCTTGCGAAATGGATAGAAACTTCGAACCCCCGAGTGCAGAGCACACTGGCTATTTGGTAATTTTTTATTTATCCTCTCCAAGCCAGCGCCGTACCAGGCTAGGCAACCGTTGCGTAAAAATAAAGAAAAATAATAAAAGTTTTTAAAAGAATTATAATAAGTTATAGATTTAAGTTATTTTATAGGGATTGAAATGGTTTCATTCATTTTTTTTGTCTTTTTAGCTTGTTTAATAGCTGCCTCAACCGCTGTGTGATCTGCTCCTTTCTCAAGATTAATTACTTCGGTCGTGGGTTCAACATGATTATAATTTACACGACGTCTTCGAACTTTTAACCCGTCAATGAGCAAATAATTCTTATCTATAACGTCCACAATTACGGCGTATTTTCCTGCTTCCCTTCCTTTAGTTTTTACAACAATTCGTCCTATATCATATGCAGAATTACTCATAATTCGTCACCAAATCATTTTTAGTAAATTTATCAATACTGGTTTATTTCCAGTAAAGATAAACAATGCAGTGTAAGATATGAAATATATTTAATAATAAATTTTTTACGATTTTATTAAAAGGAGTTAGTTATTTAATTTTTAATCTCTTGAAGAATTTTGTTTAAAACTTCCTCAATAGATAAGTTTTCTGTTTCTATTATTAAATCATAAATTGTATTATCTTCTAAATCAATATCATATAGTATTTTAAATCTTTCTTGTTCCGATTTCTCTCTAACCATAGTTTCTTTTAATTTCTCTTCATAAGAAGTGTGATCTCTATCTGCCATTCTTTTAACTCGAGTTTCTAAAGGGCATTTAAGCATGATTTTAAAGTTTTCGATATTTTGTAAGAGATGGCCACTTAATTGACTATCAATTATGATGTCCCCTTTTTTAGCTATTTCCACGATTTTTTTGTCCAACTCTCGATCGATCTCAGGATGATTTTCAACATATTGAGTAAACTCTTCTAACGACATATTCTTTTCGTTTGCAAGATCCCTAAACGCTTGCCCCGTTGAATAATATTTAAATCCAATTTCTTCGGCTAATGCTTTACCTACAGCAGATTTGCCACTACCATGCAGTCCGGAGAGTGTGATCGCCCTCTTTGCTTTTTTCTCTGCTGATTTCCTTTTCTTTTTCTTACTTTTAGCCATAACAAAATAAGCTCTTTTTACTATTTAATCTATTAATAGTACAATTATATTATAAAATTAAAGAATTATCAAAATAATCAAAACATTCCCAATGATAAATAGAAAAGATGTTTTCTATAATAAAAAGTTATTACTGGGTCCAGACAGATTGTTTTATTAAATCTTGAAGACATTTACCACAATATCTTCCACTTTCCAACCTATTGGGTCTTCTTGTGATTTTATCAGTCTTTTTCATTTTTGAAGGTCTTAGTTTTGGGATAGAGGGTAATGGTTTTTTACAGATAGCACAATGGCTCTTTTTAGGTTTTCTTCTCCAATAATGGAGTACATTACGATTTCCAGGAGTTCTTATTTTTTTTCTTTTTTGTGCGTGGCTCCTCAAACCAGGTCGGGGCATTTTAATTCATACCTATAATGATAATGATTATAGTACTAGAAATTATTGATAAACTAATATCTTCTCAAATTATAGAAGAAATATTAATTTTATTATTTTACTTAAGTTTTTACATTTAGTTTTTGCTGAAATTCTTTTAAAACTGAATAAAGCCGATCTACTATTTTTTCTCTGAATTCAGTGTTGCTAACGAGTTTAGTCTTATTTTTTGAGGTTTTTTTATAAATCTTTTTTATTTTAAGTTGAATATCTTCCAATCCGGGAAAATCAAATTTCTTAATATTAGCTTTTAATTCTTTCATGAGTTTTATTATAAGATGGCTTTGTCCTCCTAGTTTTAACGCATCCATGAGCGTTATAAATGAAGATGTTATCTCTGAAGCAATTCCAGGCAGTTCTAAAATGTATGACTTCATTTTTTCCGTAGATTGGGAAAAGATTCCATTATTGCTTCTAATAAATTCGTTAGATGGGTCTAGATTTGAGATCTTTTTAAATATTTTAATTGCATTATCATATTCTTTAACGAAATTCATTTTTTCAATAAATTTTGGAAGGGATTTATTTTTCTCTCTTAGGTATGACTCAATCTTTAACAAACCATTCATAGCGTTTTTAACGGCTTTTTGGAAAAAATCGTCGTTGATTGTTCCTTCTTGGTATTTAAAATATAAATTATTTATTGAATTGACTAAAGAAAAGATTTCAGATTCTATTTCAATGGATACTTCTTTATTTTCTTTCATTTTAAATTCCAAGGAGAGTAGGTCTCAGAAAAAATATGATCACAGCAACAAATCCACCTATTATCAGAGATGATATTAAAACACGAAATGTAGATGAATTAGACAAGTCTCTTATGGCTAATGTCATCAAGATAGGAACCCATATTGCGATAGTTAAGGCATCCATAACATCAAGAACGGCCCATATTCGAGATTGAAATATTCTATTTAAAACAATAGGAGAAAGGTCTCCTTGAGTATAAATATTAACTGTTGGGAACGCAACAAGAATTATCATAATTTTAAGTGTGTTAATTAATAACAAGGGAGCAAAACTGCAGAACAGCATTTTATATTTATTCGCTTCTTGTGTTTGTAATAGTGTACCTCCTTTATAAATAGAGAATGGACTCATTTCAGCGTTCTTATGTATCTCTTTTATTTCTTTATCACCTCCAAAACGGAGTTCCAATCTTTCGGAAAAGCCAACAGAGTAATTAGCGCCTTTAATAAACAACCAAGTAAGAATTGTATAAAAAATAAAATTGATAATAAGTCCAAACATAAAAAAAACTAAAAAAAATGTAAATGCGAAAATAAATCTAGTTGATTCCGGTTGAAATATAAAATGTGAAATAAAAGCCAAACCCATAAGACCCCATAAAAAAGAGTTTAATAACAAAATGAGATAACCGGGAGCTGCACTTCTTTTATGATTGATATCATTGAATGCACGAGCTGGATCTCTAAAAAGATAATAGATTTTCATATACCACTTGAGTGGAGTTATCCATGGATCTTCAATTCGACGAAATAGGAAAAAATTTTCAATAGCTTCCATTTTTAATCTATTTCCGCAGAAAGAACAAACAAAACTATCAGCAGGATTTTCATTTCCACATCTTGGACATCTTAGGAGTGCGGTGGTTGACATTTATAGAGAATTGAAAATTAATTTTAATATTCATATAATAATGATCTTATAAAAATTTCTTTTGATTTTTAATGTTTCATTAAAAGGGTATTATTGATATTCTATTAAAAAATATTGTTTTTCTTTAATAATTTTATAATCTCTATTTATAAATTTTTTAATTAACTCTAAATTTGTTCTAGTGTGATTTGTAATTTCTAAAACTTTTATTCTGGTAGGTTGATCCTTGATGTAAGCTATTAACGGTATCAATTGGTCGCTTAAATAATTATCAACTGGAATCTCGTTTTTTATATATTTTATCAGTTCGTCTGCTGCAATAATCCCGAGTTTCTCCGAAGAAATGCGTTTTTCTCCCAAAATAGTTCCTGTTGATATAATTGCACCAGTATCGGAGTGAGCCCATAAAGAAAGCCCTACTCCTGGACTTGTTGAACTTACCCATTTATACTTTATCTCTGTTTCTATCTTTAGGTTTCTTTTAATTTGCTGTTTTATTGATTTTCGAATCCTTTCTGCTATATTATCTCTTTGTCTCCTTAATTGATTGGTAATAATAATTTCACCTTCAATTAAATCAATATTTCCTAATTCAGTTAAATTTATAGGTAGTAGATTTTGTTTAAGAGGAGATATAATACATTTTACTTGAGCTCCTCCTTTGGGATAAAATCCATGTTTTTGAATTTTAATTTCAATGTTTAATCCTGAATTTTTAAAGATTTTATATGTAACTTCATTAAGGTAATTAAGGTCAGGCGCCCATTTTCCAAAAGTACCTCCTCCTGAAAGAGAGATTTCGATTGGGTTGAGTCTTTTAAGATTCAAACAAGCAATTTGAATTGGTTGCAATAGAAGACCAATACTTGCAGCAGTGGCGATATTAACATTTATTTTGGGCAATAACTGTTTATTAGGGATTAATGTTATTTCGCGCGTACCAACTTTGCATTCACTTAATTGACTATTAGTTAATTCAGCAAGAGTTTTAAGTCCTAATAGATGCTGTAATTTTAAACCCGGTTTAGGACGGTTAGCACGTATGTTATTAATTCTAATTGGTTGATTAAATAGAATAGAGTATCCAGCACTTAATCGAAGTATTGCACCACCTCCTTCTCCAAAAGAACCATCTATTTCCAAAAAAGTGTCGTTCAATAATCCTTCTTTTTCTCTTTTTCTGTTGATTTTAATTATTGTGATTAAAATAATTATTTAACATTAATTTATCCCATATTAATTAAAAATTTAACATCAGTTTTTCCTACTTTAATTTCATGTTTACCATTAGATGCTATATATTTTACCATTATCCTGTCATCTTTAACAGGAACCATGAATGTTGATTTACCATCTCCTTCGAACTTACCAATTCGTAATTCAATCTCATTAGTCTCAATTTCATCAATATAATTCATGACAGGACCTATAGGAATAATTCCTCCTTCACGAATATAAAGTGGTAATGTTTCAATATCTACCTCAACATTTATCCATTTTTCACCCTTAATACGTTCACCATTCCACCAGTCAGTCCAAACACCTTTGGGGAAATATATTTCTCTTGTATTAGTATCATCTGTTATTGGAGCTACAAGCAGATTATCTCCAAACATGAATTCATTTGATATATTCCATACATTAGGATCATCTTGAAATTCAATTACTAATGCTCGTGTCATAGGAAGGGATTTTTCTACACAATCGAATGCAGAGCCATAAATATAAGGGAGAAGTTGATATCGAAGCTGAATATAATCTCGACAAATTCTCATGATATTTGGACGGAACCTATAGAGTTCCCTCTTTCCCATCCCATGAATACGACTATGTGAATGAAATAGTCCTAGTTGCATCCAACGTATAAGAAGTTTACCGAAAGTTGTACCAGCAAACCCTCCTATGTCTTGACTCCAGAATTGATACCCTGAAAGTCCGAAGGATAATCCTCCTTCAAGTTGAGGTATCATATTAGACCAATTTGGGGTGCTATCTCCACCCCAATGAACGGGGTAACGCTGATTACCTGCCCATGCTGAACGAGACCACATACAAATCCCATCAGTCATCTCTTTTGTTATTTGACATGCTGCTTTATTGTAGAATAGTGGATAAAGATTATGCATTCGATGTCCTGGTGTTCCATCATAATAAACACCATCTAAAGGTGCGCTTTCACCAAAATCTGTCTTAATAACTT
>SDNM01000310.1 GCA_004524385.1 Promethearchaeota archaeon | reverse complement strand
TCTTATGCTCCTGTGTCGATTTCCTTGACTATCCCCACACAGACTGTTCTTCCCATGTCGCGTACCGCGAATCGGCCCATCTCAGGAATTTCTGTATATTTCTCAATACAGAGTTTCTTTATTGGAGCTAATTCTACGATTGCAGCTTCATTTCTCTTAAGAAATTTAGGATTGTCTTCGATTACTGCTCCTGTTTTTTGATCTAATTTTTTCATGAGACTGGTAAATTTTGCTGCGACTTGAGCTGTGTGGGCGTGAACCACAGGAGTATAACCTTGAGCGATAGCGGTTGGATGCCAAATGACAATAATTTGTCCCGTCCATTTTCCCTTTGGAGTTATGACTGTTGGGGGATTATCAGGATGACCTAAACAATCACCTCTTCCAGCATCTTGCATGCTAATTCCTCTAATACTAAATCCAATATTATCTCCAGGCTCGGCTTGAGGTATTTCTTCGTGATGCATTTCAATAGATCTTATTTCTCCTTTAAAACCAGTTGGCATAATTATAATTTTATCTCCTTTTTTTAAGACACCCGTTTCTACTCTACCAACTGGAACAACTCCTGTACCTTTAATCGAATAACAATCTTGTATTGGAAGCCTCAATGGTTTGTCTGTTGGCTTTTTAGGGATTTCAAATGTATCAATTGCATCAATTAAGGTGGGTCCTTTATACCAAGGCATTTTATCGCTAGCTTTTGCTAGATTCTCCATCGCCATACCGCTAGTTGGGATGAAAGGAATTTTTTTCACAGGAAATCCAATATTACTAAGAAGATCAGATACACCTTCTACACATTCGTTAAATCTATCTTCTTTATAATCCCAAACATCAGCTTTATTTATGGCTACTACTAATTGCTTAACACCAAGAGTTTGTGCAAGGTAAGCATGTTCCCTAGTTTGTCCATTTGCAGCAATACCTACTTCCATTTCTCCTTTTTTACCAGAAACGACTAAAATTGCAGCATCTGCTTGAGATGCCCCTGTAATCATGTTCTTGACAAAATCAGCGTGTCCGGGAGCATCAATGATTGTAAAGTAGCGATTTGGAGTCTCAAATTTTCTAAATGCAAGATCGATTGTAATCCCTCTCTGACGTTCTTCCTTCAATCTGTCGAAAACAAAAGCGTAGGACCATGATTCTCGATCGTATTCTTTTGCGAGTTTTTCAAGCTCCCTTGCTTCTCTATCTGATACTGAGCCTGTTTCTATAAGTAAGGCTCCCATCATTGTTGATTTGCCGTGATCTATATGACCTATGATTACGAGATTTAAATGTTGCTTGTCAACCATATTTCAATCAATTTCCATATTTAATTTATATATACAATTAATGTACTTAATTTTTAATTGTCAATAATAATATTATTAATTATTAATTGATAATGAATTTTAATGATAAGGAATTTATATTCTTTTCTATATTGAAAAGATAAAGGATTCTCTAGGGAAATAAATGGGATCTTTATATAATAAGTCATTAAATTTTCTTTTTAAGTAAATACTTTCCTTTAAGAGCCTCAAATAATTTTCAATTATTATTATAATATTTAAAAAATTCATTAGAATTAACATTTAGATTAATAAATATAAAAAAACATAGAATGTTAATTTAAATTAAGGAATATACAAAATTTAAGTAATTAATCTATCCTAAATTAAAAGCAATGGTTCGTTCAAGAGAAAGATTTCCAAAGGAAGGAGAATTCATAGTCGGAAAAGTGACGGATATTCACGATCAACATGTGTATGTAGACTTAATAGATTATGAGGGGTTAAAAACGGAAAGGGTAGCAAGAGGGATGATTCATGTGAGTGAAATATCAAGCCGATGGGTAAAAAATATACGAACTCACGTAAGAGTTGGTCAAAGAATTGTGTTAAGAGTTCTGCATGTGAATCCTATAAAGGGACATATTGATTTATCATTAAGAAGAGTTAATTCAGCTCAAAGAGAAGTTCGAATGAAGGAATGGAAATATGCTTTAAAATACGAAAATTTATTGCAATTTCTTGTAGATGCTACGGATATTTCTCTTGATGATGCGTACGAACTAATTGGATTTCCAATCTTAGAATTATTTGATTCTTATCAAGAAACTATTGAAGAACTTAAAGAAAATGGCGAAGAAATCTTAAAGGAGATAAAAAATGTTTCCGAAGAGGTGAAAAAAGCTTTTCTGCAGGTGATTGACGAGAATGTAGAAATATCGACTATTAACATAGTAGGAAAAATTCGAATTTCTTATACTGCTGAAAATGGGATAGATTTAGTAAAAGAATCATTAATCGAAGCAAAAAATATTATAAAAAATCCTAAAGAGACCAGAAAATTAAGCATTAGTTATATCGCAGCTCCGCTTTACCGTCTCGAAATCGTCTCTAAGGATTATTTAGATGCTGAAAACATACTTTCTGAGGTTTTAGAGGTTATTGAATCTAAAGTGGAAAAATATGAAGGTAGTTTCGATTTTATTCGAGATTAAATTAATTCTAATCATCTTATTTTAATTTAAAAGCATGACAAAATATCTTCAAAAATGTAAAAAATGTGGTAGATACGGATTAGCTAATCCAGAGTTAAAATGTCGATACTGCGGTGGTCAATTGATAAATCCAAAGCCACCAAAATTCTCATTAATAGATAAGTATGGAAAATACCGGTTAAAATATTTTAAAGAAGAATTTGAGGAAAAATTTAATAAATAATTTGTGTTAAGAGTTAATTTCGATTTTTTCTGCAAATTTCTCGTTAAGAACTATTTCTGCGTTTTTAGAAGGCATGCACGCAATTTCACCTTTTTTAAAAGGTCCATAATTGATAAGATCAATACCCACTAAAGGAGGGGTTTCTTTTAAAAATCTGATTATAACATAATCGAACTCATCAGCCTTAGGTTTGAAAGATTTTTTAAAATCTTCAACTCTACTTTCTTTGATGGATTCTTCTACATTCCCAGTTTCTGTGCTTCCATATTCCTTCAATTCAAATGTT
>SDNM01000309.1 GCA_004524385.1 Promethearchaeota archaeon | reverse complement strand
TTTTATCATTATGCTCATCTATGCCGTCTTAATAAGGAGAAAAACGGAACATAAATTTTTAGATAAGTTAAGAGGAAAACGTTAACAAAATCTTTATAACCTTATTTTTCTATTATTATATTGGGAAAATAATGACGGAGTATCTGCATTTTCGAGGGCATATATGAATATCGATGATTATGTGTGCAAAGAAATGCGAACATCCCGAGTTTAATAATCAGCAATTAGCTGCGAATAAAATGGGCTCTTAACCAAGCAACGATAAATATCAAAGCAATGAGGTTGAAGCCAGTACCCAGGTCGCAGACATGATTATGACCCAACAAGGCATGAAATTAACGCCTAACACGAGAGAACTTTTTTGATTTTACGGTATATCCTATAAATGAGAAAGATGTGTTAGTGTGTTTCGGCTCTTTAGGCTACAATAATGCCTTACCTTTTTATTTATTTAAACCACTATGAGATTTATTTTAAAAAAGATCAATATTAAAATGAGTTTTTAAATTAAAATCCTAAAGAATCAGTGCTAAAAAGCTCTTTTAATTCTTCTTTCATTGCTTTTTGATCGCTGCTTTCTAAGTATTTATTTAAAATTTTTGTGATCCGCGGTGCCCATTTCTTCAAAAGGGCACGAATAAATCCAACTTGGACGTTTAAATCTGTTGCGAGAACTAAAACACCGTCATCAAGTTTAATTGAAAAAATCAATCCTTTTTTATATTCAGTAATTTGAAGATTTATTTCTCCATACCCAAGGATTTGTCCTTGTTCTTCTCCAGCAGTAAAGACGGCTCCCCCAATAGCTCCAATTTTTTCGACTGAACCGTGATCATCTTCAGAAAAAGTAAATTTAGATTGAGAGGCAATAGTTAATCCTGTATCATCAATTATTATGGCATATTTTAATCCTGCTGCACTATTAATAATTGTAGTTAATATCTGCTTTAACATTTGTTCGTTTCGAGAAGAACTCAAAAGATTCTCAATCTCTTGTTTTATTTTGCTTTCAATCTTATTTATTTAAAGTAAACTCTTTACTTTTACAGCGCTATTATATAATAGCTATTATTACAAAGAATAAATAATGTTTATTATTTAAAAAATTAAGTCTTCTGTTTTTTTTGCGCACGCCCCGTAATAACATAAGTTTTTATTCATTAATATTCCTAAAAAAAATTTTGCCTTTCAATTATCTTTTTCAGATTTTTAAATTGACCAACATAACCCCTAGATCCCAGCAGAAAAAGCAATTTAATATTTTTTGCTTTATCTAGATTTCTTTTAACCTTGATTAATCTAGAATCATTTATGAAATCCTTTTCACCTGATATTGCGGATAAAGCGAGTTCTGTTTCGTTAATGTGGAAATTTTCAGGAATTTTTGACGCTAAAGGAAATCCATGTCGATCTGTAATGACACCTGCTACGAAATTTGGAAAATTGTTTTCTATCTCTTTTAGAAAAAAATTAACATCTTGTTCACTCAAAATAGATACCAATTTAAATCAACCAATCCTCTCATTTTTTTTTTATAGGTTTCATTTGGAAATAAATAGTCTTTAAATGGTATGATATGAAGATAATATAGAAAAAGAATTTCCTAGTTATTTCGCGCATATATGAGATGGGTGGAGTAACTTGGCAAATACAATAATATATTTTTTCATTTTCGATAAGATAATTATTTAAAATGCTATAAAGCTTTATTTGAAAAAATATAATAAATTCAAATTATCGTTTTTTTAATGGGATTCCTAGGTCAAAATTTTCAATTAATTCGCTAAATCTATTTCTAATGGTAACTTCTGTTACTTGTGAAATTTTAGCAATCTTTCTTTGAGTTCTTCTTTCTTTACATAAAATTGATGACGCATAAATCGCAGCTGCACAAACTCCTGTAGGACCTCTCCCAGAAGTTAGGCCACGCATTTCTGCTATTTTTATAATTTTTTTAGATAAACTTTGGCATTGGTGTGATAAACCCAATTCACTTATAAACCGAATGAGAAAATCCAATGGTTTCGTTGGAGTCAAATTTAAATTTAATTCATTTGTAATAAACCGAAATGACCGGCCAATTTCTTTTTTGTTTACCCGAGCAACTTCCGCAATTTCATTTAATGTTCGAGGTACCTTATACATTCGACAAGCGGCATATAGGCTCGCCGCAGCGACACCCTCAATTGATCTTCCACGAATTAAATGTGCTTGTACAGCGTCTCTATATATTTTTGCTGAACATTCTCTCAAATTTTTTTGAAGATCTAAATTTGAAGCCATACGATCTAATTCGCTTAATGCGAACGTTAAATTCCTCTCATTTGCGTTAGATACTCTTATACGATTCTGCCATTTTCGGATTCTGTAAATCTGTGCTCTTAATCTGGCGGATATTTCTTTTCCGTAAATATCACGATTTTTCCAATCAATCATAGTACTTAGACCTTTATCATGAATCATGTATGTCATTGGAGCTCCCGTTCGAGTTCTTTTCTTTTTTTGGTCAGCATCAAAAGCCCGCCATTCTGGACCTCGATCAATATATCTTTCTGATTTTATTAAACCACATTGTTCACATACCATTAATCCTCTATTTTCATCGTAAGAGATGATATACCCGCATTCTGAACAGTGTTTTACAGATAACCCATCGTCATTTTCATCAAATAACGTTTTAACTTCTTTCCAACTTGAAATGTTTTACACCTTTTTTGATATTCTATTTCAAGTATTTTGAAATATTGTTATTACACTTTAACATAAAGATTGCTTTTTGGGTTAAATTCTTGACCGGGGATGGCTTTAATCGATATAAAAGGTAATTTTAAAGGGCCAAAAATTTCTTTAATATATCCAATTTTCTCGTATTCTTCGTTATAAACAGTTTTTCTAAAAATTTTTTCATCTTTAGCCCTATTCCAATGAGTACTCCTAAAGATTTGATTCTTTTTGGACTCTCCTAGATAAAATAGATTTAGTTTAACCCAACTCAAACTATTACCTTAC
>SDNM01000308.1 GCA_004524385.1 Promethearchaeota archaeon | reverse complement strand
TTATAATTCTGATCATGGGGAAATGCTCGGAGATCATATGATGAGTCATAAAATAGTTTTTTATGAAGGAGCATTACGTATCCCATGCATCTTTCGGCCTCCAGGAGGTTCTAAAGGATGGGAATGTCAAGGTTTAACTGATCATCTTGATATTGCGGCATCTCTTCTCTATATCGCTCGCGCTAAACCTTTAAAAGAAAGTGCTGGGCAATCCCTTATTCCAAAAATTAATGAAGGCCCTAATGGGAAAAATGCTCAAGAAGGAAAAGATGCTATTCTTAGTGACGTTCATGGATTTTCTATGATTCGCACTGAACGCTACAAGATGGCATTTAAATCTAAACCTCGCAGACCAGTAGAGTTATATGATCTTAAAAATGATCCAAGTGAATTAATTAATCTAGTAAAGAATCCAAATTATGAATCTGTGCGTCAAGAATTAAGAAATTTGATTCCTTGAAACTAATTAATTTTAATCCAATTCACACTTAACGATTAACTCGTGTTTCTTAATTTCTTTTTCTTTTTGAAATTCTAATTTTATTTTATGATATTCTTCTTGTTTTTGTTTAAATTCCTTTAGTTCTTTTTCTGACTTACCTTTTTTATTAAGAAATTTCTTTTTACTTTTTTTATATGCTTTTCGAGCTCTTTTATATTGTTTTTTCTTCATTCTATACACTTGATATTTTTTCTCAATCTCATCGCGAAAGCGTTTAGAAACTTCATTAAAACCTAGACAATCTAATTGCTCAGTGAATTTTTTAAATGACTTAAAATTTACAACAATCATACCGAGCGTTCTTGCTGGTACGAGATTTTGGATTTTATCATCAATAAATATACATTGCTTTGGTTTAGCACTTAGCTTATTTAAAACATATTTATATTTATCAATATCGGGTTTTATAAGCCCAATTTCATTTGAGAGGAAAACGTTATCAAATAAATCATAAAACCCTCTTATTTCATATGATTTAGCATATAGATCATAAACGTTAGACATCAAATTCACAGTATACCCCGCATTATGAAACCGTTCAATGATCTTCCTCATATCTTTAGATAATTTTGTTAGCTTTATATGCAATTGGAACCAAAGTTCCAAATAATAATCAATATTTAATTTCTTAGTAGGTAGAGCTCCATTTCTTTTTTGGAAGGGATAATAATATTTGTTTATAATTAATTCTAAGAATTCTCGTGAAGTGATTCGGCCAGAACTTAATTGCCGTTTAATTTTTCTATAATAAATGTTCTCAATTCTAGGAATTTTAATACTTAAATCATTCTCAATATTATCAAGGAGATTCTTTAGTATGAATGACCTCTCAGCTAAGACTCCCCCAAAGTCAAATATTATATGATCTATCTCAAATAGTTTTACCTTTTGCTTTCCAAATAATTCTGACGAGGAAATCTCATAAAATTTATCAGCGTCTTGAGAATTCATTATTTTTCATACGATATAATTAAGAAACTTTAATTCTTGACACAAGTTCTTTCTTACTCAGTTTTGCTTTTTTATATTCAGCTTTCTTAATCATATAATCATCAAATTTTAATTGAAGATCAATTTTCAATTTAGAGGTATCTTTATCCGTTTTTAGAAACTCTTTTTTAATTTTCTCGTATTTCTTTTTTGCTTTTCTGAACTCGTCTTTTATTAATTTATATTCTTTGTATTGTAATTTAATATCTTTTCTCGACACATCACTTATATCCTTTAAGCCCAAATCTCCCAATTGTTCTTTAAACTTCTGAATCGACTCGAATTTGATTACATAGATCCCTAACTGGCGAGCAGGGATAAGATTTGCCATTTTATCATCAATAAAAATACAATATTTAGGTTTTGTTTTCAATTTTCTTAAAACATATTTGTACTTTTCTAATTCTGGCTTTCTCAATCCAATTTCGTTCGAGAGAAAAACGTTGTCAAATATTTCGTAAAATCCCTTAAGCTCATTTGATTTGGCATGGATATCAAATGTATTAGACATTAGACTAACAATATATCCTGCCTCATGCAGATTCTGAACAATCTCTTTCATATCTTCAGATAAACGAGCAAATTTGGCATATAACTGAAACCAGAGTTCCAAATAATAACTAACATTTACTTTTTTTTCAGGCAAAGCACCTTCTTTTTCTTTTTTGATAGGATAATAGTATTTATCAAGAATTTTTGTAATAAAATCTCTCGATGAGATTACGCCTGAGCCGACTTGCCTGAATAGTTTTCTATAATACGAATTCTCAGAGCGGGGAATGGTTGCTTTTAAATCGCTTTCAATAATATCAATTAGATTCTTTATAACAAACGTTTTCTCGATCATCACACCGCCAAAGTCGAATATAAAGTGTTTAATCTTATAGAGCCTAATTTTTTGGGATCCAAATACCTCTCTTATGATATCTTCTTCTTGTTCTTTTAAATCCATTCCCATTTGACAATAATCCACTTTTTAATTTATATGTTTTAAAATCATTCTTACTTTTTTCTTAACTTCTTATATTCTTCTAAAATTAAATTTCCAATTAAAGACACAGGATCTCCTCCACACTTCCAATTAGAAAACTCTGGGAAAGATCCTGGATCAACAACTAAATGTTTATGTGTTTTTTTTTCTACAACTATATCGAGATGTCCAAATAAGAGATTATATTGATTTTTCCACTTCATTATAATTTGTTTTATTTCTTTCGAGAGCTCCCTTCTTGTCATTTCAGAATGCTCATTTTTTAATGGAATTTTTTCCATTGCACATATTTTATCACCAATAAAATAAACAGTATAATGGGTTCCTTCAATATATTTCTCCAAATAGAGAATATCTTGATTTAGATTTTCAATATCACTAAAATTATAAATAACTTTAACACCTCTACTCCCCGAACCTGAAACAGGTTTTAAAATTAATGGATAATCTTTATCCTTAATATTTTTTTTAATTGTTTGTGGGGTTCCATAATACCATTTTGGATATAGCAATCCCGCGTTTTTTATTAACAGAAAGGCTTCAAATCTGTCT
>SDNM01000307.1 GCA_004524385.1 Promethearchaeota archaeon | reverse complement strand
GTATATTCCTAGTTTTTATTTTATCATTTATATTCGCTCTATGCATTTATGTGTCCATTATCTTATTTCTTTTATTATTTAATATATTTTATAAAAAAAGATCAAAAAGATTTGAAAATTTGAATCAAAATTAAATCAAATACTTAGGTAATAAAAATTTAATAATAAGATTATTTAAAATATTCTTATTCTTTATATCTTGTAATTATTAATCTATCTTTAAACGTTGAAGAAAAAAAATATTTGTTGTTGGGATTTAGAAGGCCCCATATCTGTGTTAGACTTTGCAGCTGAAATAGGAAGGATTTTAAGTAAGAAGCCTGAATTAAAATTACAAAATTACAATATGGGCGATTTTTTTTTCATGATTTCAAATTACGATGATTATCTCATTGATACTCCAGGAATTAAAGAAAAATTAGGGATTCCCGAATATCAACCAGGGGATACTCTTAGAATTATGGCTCCCTTATATGTAGCATGTTTTACAGATGAAGAGTTAATAAAGTTTGCTCGGAAAAATCTTGGATTACTCCCTGGTAGTAAAGAATTAATGGCAAATTTACATAAGAACTGGAATGTATTTGTTATATCAACAAGTTATACTCACTTTGCTCATAATGTGACTAGCGCTTTAAATATCCCAAAAGATCATGTATATTGTACTGATTTACATATAAAAGAATTAAAAAAAGACTTAGCAAACATCGAAAATAGTGTAGATCTTCTGGTAAGAGAAATATTTCAAAAATATGAAAATAATAATAAAAAACTTGAAACTGTTATTGAAGATTTAAACAACTTTTTTTGGAAAGGAATAGAATCTGATTACATTAAAGTCATGAATAGAGTAAAAGTTAGAGGAGGAAAAAGAAAAGAGATAGCAGTAGAAGAGATTTCTAAAATAACTAATGTCCCTATCTCAAATATGATTGCATTAGGCGATTCTATAACCGATATCAACATGCTTCAAAGATTAAATGATGATGGGGGGATTGCTGTTTCGTTTAATGGAAATCGATTCAGTGCTGAACGTGCTAATGTTACAGCTACTACACCAAATAACCTTGGAGTTTTACCGATTTTTGAATCAAGGACCAATATTGAGCAATTCCTCGAAGATTGGGAAGCTGAATATGACAGTTTTAAAAAGAATCCTAAAAAAATACCTAATGGATTAATTTCAAAACAGTGTAAGGATTATATGATTCTTTATGATTTTGTTCCTGAACTTAGAAATTTAAAAAACAAATCAGAAGCCCAGAAAAAAGAAATTATATCTCGGCAAGAAAAAATGCGTAAACTTGTAAGAGGTTGGGCTGGAAATTTAGGTTAAATTTTTATTTTTATTCCTTACTTTTCTGATTAGGAAAATGCTTCTTATAATATTTTATTCCAAAATAAAAATGTCGCAATTTCTTAATACACTTTCTAAATACAACACTAACAATGAAACATATAACAATAATTAATATGTAATAAGAAGTGGGTTCTAAATCAAAAATCAATAAGAAAAATGCAAAATAACAAAGAAAAAATATTGAAATAACGATGTTAAGAAGGTAGAAATCAGTCATTTTCTTGCTATAAGTTAAAAACTCGTTAGTCTTTATTTTTTCATAACAATCGCAGCAAATTAAAGGCATTTCAACATCGTAGATTTCTTTATAATAAAGTTTGTGGATAATTGAGAGCATTCTATCAATTCTTTTTCCACATAATCTACATAAATATGTTTTTTTTAACCCCTTATTAATAATTTCATCTATTCTTGTTTTTGAGAAATAACATTCATTATTCTCGTAATGCGAACATGTTTTACAAGTTAATTCCGCGTCTAAATATAAATCTTGAAAATAATCGCGAGGTCTGATTAAATAATCGTAATTTGAGTGATTTTTGCAAAGCACTCGACCTTTTTCATCAATTTCGAACAAAAGATCTCTATTTCCCATTTTAGAATATAAAATTTAAAGATTAGTTTATTTTAGATAATTCAACGCAGTGAGGGCAAATATTTTAGTTGTGTTTATTAAATCTTCAATATATACAAATTCATCTTCAGCATGCACGTTATTATCATCTCGAGAAGCACCTATTAAAATAGTCTCAATTCCTCTTTCCTGAAACCAATGGGCATCTGTTGAGGGTAGAAATAATTTAAATTCCCTCTCTTTATTAAATACTACTTCTGTTGATTTTTTCACAGCTATGGCAAAATCGGAATTTTCATCAATAATCTGTGGTTTTAATGAAATGGGAATTTGGACTATAATTTCTAAATCTGGATCTTGTTTTTTCAATTCTTCCACATAATTCAAGATTCTTGTTTTTATACTTTCAATATCTTGTTCAGGAATTGTATTAATACTACAATGTAATAAACACTTCTTAGGTACTGTAGTTATTTTATTTCCTCCATCAATTTGCGCTAAATTTACACTACTAACTTTAGCAGTCGAGCCTTTTGGTACCGCATATTTAGTCTCTTTTCTCAGAAATTCCTCCTTTAATTTCAATAAAAAGTTTATAATTTTAACCATTTTTTCGATAGCATTTATTCCTGAAGAGTTACTACGATAAGGAGCTGGCAAGTCTGGGTATCCCAATCCATGAGCTTGTTTTCCATAAGTTATAAATGTTATATACATTGTCCCACCACAATATCCAAAAGGATAATTACATGGCGCATCCCCTAATAAGCATGCATCCCCTTTTAGAAGTCCCCTACTTAATAATAATTCGGCCCCTCTTAATCCCCCAGTTTCCTCATCAATAACAGCAGTAAGGATTAATTTTCCATTAAGTTTAATGCCTGCTTCAAGTAATGCTTTAGTAGCAAAAATCTCTGCTGTTACGCTTGATTTATCATCAGAAGAACCACGACCATAGATTTTTCCATTAATTATTTTTCCTCCAAATGGATCTTCAGACCATCCTTTAAAAGCCTCAACCGTATCTAGATGACCATATAAAATTAAGGATTTGTCATCTCCATTTCCTATTTCCCCTACCACATTGTTACTTTTAACTTGG
>SDNM01000014.1 GCA_004524385.1 Promethearchaeota archaeon | reverse complement strand
TTTCTGCCTTTTTTCTTTAGAAATATGAGTATCCCGGCTATGCCACCTCCAATTATGGCAACTACCCCAATTAGAACCCAAATGGGGATTGGGAGCGAGACTTCCTCGTCGTCGTCGTCGTCATCGTCACCACCTCCAACACCTAATATTGATATTCCTGACGCCACTGGAGCCGTTGTAGTTAATTTACCAGTGTTGTATTGGCTTAATCCAATTTTAAAGCCTATCATCTCATTACCATTATCTCTACACTCAAATATCAATGTAAAATGATCCGATAAAACTCCGAACTCAATTGTATTATTGGTAACAACTGTATCTGCGAGTAATACTACCTCATTATTAGGACCATCGTTGTCCACCCAGGGGAGATCTTGCATGAGATAAATATCAACACCATAACCTCCAGTAAGGGATATGTTTTGAAACCAAATTACTAATTGGGTCCAATTATATGCCGAACCGTAGCAATCAAGAACGAAATAACCTTCGCTACCGAGTATTTCTACTTCAGTGTTATTATAAGTTTTTTCTAAATCATACGGATAGGTCGAATAGTTGTATAGGTGTAAACCTGGAATTACTGTGCTATCAGTTATATTCCATGGATAAGTGAGTGGTTGGCTGTCGATGGTATAGGTATCTTTTACACTATAGCCCCAGTAATCTACGATGGCAAAATTAATACTAATATTACCGGGATAATCCCAGTTTTCTGGGATAACTAACAGTTTATAAGTTCCCTCTTCGATACCGATGGTCCAAGGATCACCATCTTTTATAATTGGAGAAGAAACGCTTTCATAAGGCGCAATGTCTTCGTCTTGACTTAGCATGAAATCAGTAATTTGTGCGGGTTGTTGGATATCAGCAGGCCACCAGACATCACAATGTTCGTATCCGCTATCCCTCAAAAGTGCGAAATTTATATTACCAGAAATAGTCATATTTAATAAGGTTATTTGATCTATAATAGGGACAGGAGTATAATCCCACCATTGATCGAAAACCAACCAATAATAATCATCCTCATTAACCATTGGAATATCAAGAGGTGTTCCAGCACCATAAACTGGATGGTATGGACAACCTTTTTCCCAATCTTCAAAATCAGCATCGATATTAAGTTCTATTGTTCCATTCTGGGTGAGATCATTAGTTCCATCAATAACTGTTCCAGTTATTTGATTCCAAGAGGATCCCCCCCAAATGTACATCCACGTTTCTCCACCAGCATCTCCAGGTGTTGTGAAATTGAACTGAGCTCCAGTAAATTTGTAAGGAGAAGCAATCAAAAACAGATCTTCCCAACCATTGCCCACTCCATCCATTGAATATACAGGTTGTGGATCAAGGCTATAAAATAAATCATCTGTATTATTCCATGTATAAAGATGTGTGGGAGTTCCTGTTGAGGGAATAGCAGCTAAGTTATCTGAAACCAACATGGTAGTATTTAAGTAAAATTGCCCCGGACCAGTAACATCAAAAGTTAACGCTTTTGCCTGTTTGAGACTGGAATTAAATTCGTCAGGTAGAAATTCAAAGGTCATAGATTGTGCAGGATACCTTTCTGGATATGAAAGCGTATTGACGGGAATTGGATCGGGAGCCCAATCAACAAATTTAGAGCTTATTTGAAATATTCCGTCTTCAGTATCGTCAAGATTCCTTATTATTGCTTCGTACTTCCCTGCGGGCATGTAATAATAGTAAAAATCTTCTCCGGCGACCATTTTAGTATCAATAGGGTCGATCTCCTCATGACAACCAAATTTTTTCGCATCTTCAAAAATGAACTGATATTCTTGATCGTACATTGGATCTACAATTTCAGTATCCGATAGAGGTTGACTAGGCGTACCAAATCCTGTTGTGGTGAAATTAAATCTCACAAATGAGTCTTGTGGAATTTCAAACTCTATCGCTTTTCTTTCATTTTTTGATATATAAATCGTCGTTAATTCGTCTCCAATACTATAATCAATAACAGAGATTGGCTTTAAGAGTAGAGAGTACCTAACTAAACTCCAAGCTTCAGAATGGACCGTTGAGATATAGAAATTACCCGTTGTTGGTAAAAATAGTTCTTTTGGTGTTGCAGCTAAATTATACGCTTCGTATCCGGAACATGTTGGGTACCAAAGATAAAAATCAGTTATATCATCATAGCCATATTGTTCCTCTTTTTCCAACGTAAATTTATCTCCTTTATTTCCGGAGAATTTCCACCATTCTATAGTCCACTCATTATCGTCATAATCCTGTAAACTTGGAGTGTCATCGCCTGTACCTCCGTATGTTAATGTATTTAAAGGAAGCGTTTTTAAATTAAAATCTAAAAATTCTATTTCTAAATCATCTGGAAAGATATCCTCATGCAATAACAATCGATAAGTTCCAACTTCTTGAGCAACAAAAATATAGTACCAAAAGAGATGTTCGGTATCAAATAACGCTTCGAATTCCTCAAAATCTAATATTTTACCGCTTGGGGAAATGATCACAATATCATCAACATAGGAAGAAGTGCGTATCTTATTACATTTTAATACTTTAGGACCGGAACTACTAATTATTATATCAACTTGTATTGGAGTACTGTCTCTTACCGGTACGGATAGTGAAGAACCCTCTGTCATTACATAATAGTGCCAAACAGAATTTACAGTGTAGGGCATAAGCGTGTCGCTCTCTGCGCTGCTGGCATTTGCTTGAAGCCATCTAATATCCCAAGGATCAATATAATCGTTGTCCGTTAGACTGTCTAAATTAAAATCGAAATCCCATGGAGATATTAAAGAAATATCATCCCCTGGATTGTTAATTGTCAGTGTATCCTCCGTAGTTCCGTCCCAATCCTTAATTTTAAACTCTCCTTGATTAGAAGCATGTACTACATAAGAAGTCCACATGTTAGTATCGGGTATTGTAACACCATACTGCACCGGATACTGTGGTATTGGATCTCCTTTTTGAATATTGAAAGTTAGACCATCCCCTTCCATAGTTGAGGAGCTTCCTGCTGAAGAAGGAGTAATCGCAGCAACCGAAATAGTTCCGTTTACCGTGCTCAAAAGAAATATTGCTAGAATTACGCTAAAGGCAAAGATTCTTTTTGTTTGTTTTTTCATTTTTTTCATTTTTTCATAATTTTTTTCTAATAAATTTCTTGTTTTTGCTTAATTTCCCACCAATAACAAATCTCATTAATTCCCGAATTTATCGATGATCAGCATATTTAATGATTTCTAAATTTTCCTCAAAGTATTGAATTCAATTATTTTCTTTGGATTTATAACCATTGGTGAGAAATTAAAAATGTCGTTTTTTTTAATTAAGATTTCGGTTATGAATATTTTGTCAAATTAATATTTAAGTATTTGTACTATTTAGTTAAATTCAAAATAATTGTATCTTGGAGACTTTTTCCAATAATAATGTGTTTATGTGGTTATTAATAAACAAGAATTAGCGCTGGATTTTTGAATAATAAAGAGTAGAAAACTCGAATAATCTTTTTATATAAAAAGAAGAAATCTTAATTAAATATTAAATTGATATTTAGTAATATCTGAAAAACTTATATTAAATATAAATCAATTTCATATGAAATTATGTTATGATAACTAAAGTTCATGATGTTGTCATTGTAGGAGCTGGGCTCGCTGGTCTCAGAGCAGCCGAAGTAAGCTGTAAAACTGTTGATGTAGGAATCGTTAGTAAAGTTTATCCCGTAAGATCCCATACTGTAAGCGCTACTGGGGCACTTCACATATCTCCTGCTCCGGGGGAGGATCCTAACGAATATATGAGAGAAACCATCAAGGGAGGAGATTATCTTAACGATCAAGATGCTGTCGAAGTGATGGCAGAAGAAGGCTTTCCCGAATTAATACGATTGGAAGATATGGGCATAGTTTTCCATCGGACTATCAGTGGAGCTATTATTAGATCTTCTCCGGGAGGTATGACAACGCGCACAGCAACGATAGTAAGTAGCGGATGGGCGCAAGAATTAGTCTGCACTCTCCAAGAACAGCTATATAAAAGGCGCGTAACATTTTATAATGAATTTTTTGTGACTTCACTTCTCGTTAAAGATGGAATTTGCCGAGGAATAACAGCTTATGATATCGCAGATGGTGAGTTTTATGTAATTAGAGCGAAGGCAGTCATAATAGCTTCTGGAGGGGGGGGTCGTGTCTATTCAGTAACTAGCAATTCTCATATTTGCACTGGAGATGGTACAGCTATCGCATTCAGAGCTGGCGCATTACTCAAAGATATGGAATTCGTACAATTTCATCCAACTGTTCTTTATGGTACTGGAATACTAATTTCTGAAACAGCAAGGGTACTTGGAGGATACCTTGTTAATGCACAAGGAGAACGATTTATGGATAAATATGCACCTCATTTTAAAGAAATGGCACCAAGAGATGTTGTAAGCCAGGGTATGCAAAAGGAAATAGACGAGGGAAGAGGAATTGAAGGAAAATATATTGGAATTGATCTTCGTTTACTTAGAAAAAGATTTAGAAGATCAATGAACATCCCGATGTTCAAACAAAGATTCGACGCCTTCGCCGAGTTGGCTAAAAATTTTGCGTTTGTCGATATAGACAAGGAATTGGTCCCAGTAATCCCTGGTGAGCATTTTACCATGGGAGGTATAAAAACTAACATTTGGGGGGAAACCAACGTTAAAGGATTATTTGCGGCAGGAGAATGTGCTTGTACAGGTGTTCAGGGGGCCAATAGAGAAGGAGCAAATGCTCTAACTGAATGTGTATTGTTTGGACGGCGAGCAGGACTAAAAGCTGCTGAATTTATTAAAAAAGCTGAACTATTAGATTTTCCTTTAGAATCGGTAAATTCTGAATTAGAAAAAATCAATACCCTTTTATCCTCTAAGGGAAATTATGACGTGAGCAAAATTAGAACTCAATTACAAGATACTATGTGGAAATATTCAAGCCTTTTTAGAAACCAACAAGGTTTAGAAAAATGTTTGAGAATTGTTAAAGATTTAAAAGAAAAATTTAAAGACATAAATATAGGAGATTCGAGTAAAACTTTCAATACCGCTTTAATTTATGCATTAGAATTAGAAAATTTACTTGATTTGGCTGAATGTATTGTATTAGGAGCATTAAATAGAAAAGAACATCGAGGTGCGCACTATAGAGAAGACTTTCCTGAACGGGACGATGAAAATTGGTTAAAACATAGTTTATTTACCTATAATAACGGAAATACACCAATTTTATCATATGAACCAGTAATAATTAAAGATTTCCCTCCCAAAGCAAGGGAATACTGAGGTGATTAGTTGTGTTAGTAAAATTTAAAGTGTTTAGATTTGATCCAAGTGTCGATTTGAAGCCAAAATACGAACTATTTGACGTCCCTTCTGAAAAAGATACAACTGTTTTAGATGGATTGATATATATAAAGGAAAATTTGAGTAAAAGTTTGTCATTCCGAAGGTCTTGCAGAGAAGGAGTCTGTGGATCCTGTGCAATGCGCATTAATAAAATATCGAATTTAGCCTGTAAAACTCACGTTTTTGATGTAATGAACGATGATAGTGTATTAATTGAGCCTTTGGATCATTTACAAGTTATCAAAGATTTGGTCGTAAACCTTGAACCTTTTTTTGATGGAATAAGACATGTAAGACCATGGCGAATAGCTAATCTTAATGAGGAGAATGTGGAAAAACCTCGTAAAATAGACATGAACAAATTTCTAAAGACTATGGAAGCTAAATCATGCATATTATGCGCCGCATGCTATTCAGACTGTAATGTTATAGATGTTGACCGGACATTTATTGGTCCCGCAGCTTTAGTTAAGGTCGCAAGATTTGTATCCGATCCATGGGATTCCAAAGACGGCAGATTGAGGGAAGCTATAGATTTAGGGCTATTCAAATGTCCTATTGATCAAGAATGTGAGATTGCTTGTCCCAGAGATATCGATATTCGACGTGGTGTAGTTGAATGGCTAAGATATCAGTGTACTAAGGAAGGACTTGGTCCCTTACCCACCCACAAAAGATTAGTCCAGAATGTGCTTGAGACAGGAGGCGTCGTACCAGTTCAAGACACTCCCGCATTTAGTCTATTTCCAGAATATATTAAGGAATTTGAAGGCGAACCGCAGGCAGAAGTGATTCTTTTCACAGGATGTATTATTAATAGGAGACAACAAGATACTTGCAGAGCGATTATTGAAATTTTCCAAAACAATCGAGTTGCTGTTCATTTACCCAAAGGACAGACTTGTTGTGGATCTCCATTTATGAGAACTGGTCAAAGAGATACGATGAAGCCATTTGTTACGCAAAATTTCAATCTATTTAATGAATTTGCACAAAAAGGGATTACTCATGTAGTTACCAGCTGTTCTGGATGTAATTCTACTTTGAGATTTGACTACCCGCAACTTGCTAAAGAATATGATATTCCTATTAATTTTGAAATATATGATATAGGGGAATATATGGCAAAAATAATTGATTTAAACACAGAAGACCTAAAAGAGACCCCCTTAAAATTGATGTATCATTATCCATGCCATATTAAGGCATCGGGTTTGGAAGAAGAGATCTATATTGATTTAATAGGTAAAATCCCCAGTTTGGAGCTCGTGGACTCCCCTAAATCTGGACTCTGTTGTGGTGGAGGTGGTGGTGTTCGTTCTGCCTATTCTGATCTCTCGGACGCTTTAGCAATAAGAAGAATTGAAATCGCCAAAGATTTTGGTGTAAATGGCTTGGTAACCAATTGTCCCTTCTGTGTGATATCATTTGAAAGGGTTCTGGATTTAAAAAAAGCTCAAAATGAAGATATGGGATTTGAACTTTATGATTTTTATCGCTTGTTTGCAGATGCTTATAAATAAAAAAGAGTGCTGGAATTATGGAGGCTACGAAAACATTATCTGAATTTGTTATATCCACTGATTTTAAAGATTTACCCAAAGAAGTTATTGAAGAGGCAAAATTATGTTTCTTTGACTGGCTAGGAGTAGCCTTAGCAGGAGCTAATGATCCTGAGATTGATTCTCTTTTTAATGTTATAGAGCTTGTAGGAGGGAGGGAACAAGCTACAATTCTAGGAAAAAATGTAAAATCATCTATTTTAAATGCTACACTCATTAATGGAATGAGTTCACACGTTTTTGATTACGATGACACCTCAGTAGAATTTCTTGGCCATGCGAGTGTCACTCTTTTTCCCAGCTTATTAGCATTATCAGAATGGAAGGGAATAAGTGGTAAAGATTTTTTGACAGCGTATATAATCGGGTTTGAAATTGGTTGCCAGGTTGCAATTGGAGCGTCAGCTAATCATGCTTTAACCGGCTGGCATGCAACATCCACAATCGGACATTTTTCGTCGACAGCAGGGGCGGCAAAATTATTAGGATTAACAGCAGACCAATTAATTTTTGCTTTTGGCATCGCAGGTACCCAAGCTGCAGGACTTAAGGCAGTATTTGGAACCTCGTGTAAACCATTCCACCCTGGCAAAGCGGGATTTAATGGACTGTTAGCAGTTCTTTTAGCTAAGAGGGGATTCACTAGCGTTAAAGATATTTTGGAAGGCAAAAATTGTTTTTGGGATGTTTATTCCTCTAAATGGAACGCTAAAAGAGCATTAAAGAATTTAGGAAAGAAATGGAGTATTTTAAATAACAATTATAAATTTCATGCTTCCTGTTATTATACGCACGCTCCCATTGAAGCAGTTCTTTCTATTAAAGATCAGATTAAAAAATTTAATATGGAAGCTATTGAAAAGATTGAAATATATGTTTCCCCTATTACCCTTGAAAATGCTGGAATGAATTCTCCTAAAACTGGTTTAGAAGGAAAATTTTGCGTTCCTTATGCCGTTGCTAATGCGCTTTTAAGGGAAGACACGGGTATGGATGCATTTACTGATGAGAAAGTCCATGATCCCGAAATAATTGACCTAATGAACAAGATAAAAGTAATCTCTGATATAAAACTCGCTGCCTTTAAAGCGATTGCGACTATTTATATGGATGGAGAGTCCTATAGTAAAGAAATTAATATTATTAATCAAAAATTAGATTATAACATCAAAAAGGAAGAAATCCTAAAAAAATTTCGATCTTTAGTAAGAATTTCTCTAAAAAAACCTAATACTGAAGAAATAATTAAAAGAATTGAAAATTTAGAACAAGAAAGTAATATGGCTGATCTCATTAAATTAATAAGTTAGAAATTCAAAAATGGTGATAAAATTGGAACAACCTAAGAAATTTTTAATTACACATTCAGTTCTCGCATCATTAATTTTACTTGGATTATATTGGTTATTTGCATTTTCCCCTAGAATATTGGTGGTAATTCTCTTTGGTTCAATCTCTTTTATTCTTTTCATATGGATTGTATTTTTAATGGTTTTTGGGTTCCTCGCTATTCTATGGCTAGTAATTGTTCCCAGGGGATTGAAGCTTCCAAATGGTAAGGAATCACTAAAGGAGTATGCTGAATCAATTCATATTACTCCATTCAATCCATGGAAACGGAATCTTTTTTTGGGTATTCTTTTTGCGGCTATAATTTGGACTTGTACACTTCTTTTTAGTTTACTTGCGGGAGAATATACTTTTGATTTAAACGTTATCTTTGGATTTCCAGAAGAAAATAATATGGGAATATTTTTATTTATTTCTAGTTTAACCCCAGGAATATGGGAAGAGATTGCTTTCCGGGGAGTAATTCTAACCTTGCTCCTAAAAAAATACTCTGAGAAAAAAGCAATAATAATTGATGGTATAATATTTGGATTTGCCCATGTAGTAAATATTTTTGCAGGTCAAGATATAGGAACTACTATTATTCAAATGATTTATGCCACTTTTTGGGGCTTTGCTTTTGCTTATATGTACATTAAAACAGAGAGCCTGATCCCCTGTATTATTGCGCATTATTTAATAGATGCGTTTAACCCACTTTTCTTTAATGTAATTCTCGGACAAAATATTCTAGTATTAATCTATTTTGTGATTTTCATTCTCATCCTTCCACTATTTCTAACTATAGGGCTTATAAAAATCATCATGAAACGAGAAACCGAACCCAAATAACTTTTTTTCTTATTTTTTTTCTAAATTTATTACAATAAATTTTAAAATATTTATTTCCTTTGTCGTATAAATTTTATCAAAAATAAAATTTAAATAAATCAAATAAGAAGTTAATAAAATGCCAATAATTTCAATAGAAGTTGATGGAAAAGTCAAAACGCCCGAGATTGATCCCTCCTGTTGGATTTCTGAATCTGCATGGATTATTGGAGATGTTAAGATGGGTCCGGAAAATATAGTATATCAAGGGGTAATCATTAGGGGTGATTTCGCAAGGATTAGGATTGGTGCCAAGAATGTTTTCCAAGATGCTTGTATTATCAATACCGCTGAAGGCTGCGCGACGCGAATCGGTGATAATAATTTAATCGGCTTCAGAGCAATTGTTCATGGAGCCACAGTTAAAAACAATACTGTAATTGGTATCCAATCTGTTTTAATGGTTATGGTCACTGTTAACGATGATGCCATGGTGGGAGCAACCTCATTTGTAGGAATGAGGAAAAAAATTCCTGCGGGTCAAAAATGGATTGGTCGAGAATTAAAAGGGGAAAACACTCAAGGAAAACTATGGGAATTAGGTCGTCAATCTTGGAGAAAGATGGGAATGATTTTAAAAGATCAGAAAAGTAAACCTTAATTCAAGGCTTTTTGGATTGAAAAGATAACCAATTAAAAAAAAAAAAAAAAAAATAATAATTTTTTCTTAATTTATTCTGCTTTCCAATTATATTCTTTTGGGCCCATAAAAATCAATAATAACAATGGGATTAAAATTACCACGCCTCCCCAAAAATTCGTGAGGATTTCTATAACAATTCCGATAATCAAAAATGTGGGAATTCTCACGCTACCAATCTCAATAACATCATCTAATAAATAGTCATAATCTTTTTCTTTCCATTTGTTTGAAAAACGTGGTCTGACTAATACGACAGCAACAATGATTGTAACTATCCCTCCAATAATATCCAATATGTATATAAATGTCTCCCATGTTAAATCCGCTGCAACATATTCGGCTACACCTGCCTGTTGAGCCGCAACAGCTCCAGCACCAACCCATAATAAGCCCCAGAGACCCCAGAATATGAAAATTATGCCTTCTATTAATAAAATAATCCATGCCCACTCTCCAATAATGCAAGCAATGCTTTCAACGCTATCCCAACTTGAACTTTTCTTCTTTTCTTTCTTTGTTGTTGTTGGTTCTTTTGTTGGTTCTTTTATTGGTTCTTTTGTTGGTTCTGATGTTGGTTCTGATGACATTAAATCACCTATTTTCTATAAATAATAATCCTTTAAATTACTAAATAAAGTTGATTATTATAAATTGAAACCTTTAATTTAATAAATGCATAGGTTTTAGAAAAAATTTAAAATAAAAAGGTAAAGAAAAATACTTACAATTCTCCATCTTTTTTTAAAAAATAAGAGTTTTAATTTTTTTAATCAATCCTCGCACCACAGCTATTGCAAAAATTAGTACCAACTTTAACTTGCTTTCCACACATAGGGCAAAATTTTACACCTGGGGGAGCTTCAACTGGACGTTGTGCTGGAACTTCAAGTTTTTTTGCTACTTCAGGAGGAGCGATTTTCTCTACTTTTCGCTTGCGTCTTACTACAATTACGACGGTCACTGCTGTAACTATACCTGCAATAACTAAAATAATTATTAATAGTATCCACCACCAATTTTCATAAAAATAAGCTCCTTCTAATTCTAATTTAATGATTGTATCTCCATCATATGTCCATTCATAATATAAAGTAACTCCTTCACGTGTATATCTCGAAACAGATTCAAATTCCTCTGTCTTACTAGTTTCTTTAGATTCCCATTCAGTTGAGATACCACATTCTTCTTCTCTGAAAAAGTAAATCCTCTCCTCAGCATCAGCATCTCCTTCTTCATTATAATCATCAAATTCTTCTTCAAGATTGTCAGCTAATTCATCCCAATCTACATCAGTACCACAAATCATGTAATAAAGTCCCATAGCCCACAATGTACTATCTAAATATAAATCATCGTCATATTCATAAATCGCGCCTCGAGCATTTTTCTCAATATCATCCCAATCATTAGCATCGCGATCCTCTGTCTCATAATAATTAAATAGATAAGGTACATATTCAATTTCATCACCTTTATAATCCATATCTTTTTCATCTTTAATTTGTAAAATGTATACTCGCCATGCTTCAACATCCTCGTCCCAATTAAATCCATCAAAATACCGATCAGTAAAGTTTTCAGCGAATTGTTCAGAATAACCAAAATCTTCTAAATAATCTTCAAATGGGCCTTTATCGAATTCTGTACTCCAAATGTAGCTGTCCCCCTCATTAATTCCACAATAGCTCGGCTTATCATCATCAGCTACGGCATAACTTATTAGCGGTAGTAAGCACATTGATGTTAATAGGATAAATAGCAAGAATTTTGAAACCTTAATAGTTTCACACCTCTCTTTTTTTTATTTTTTATTGGATTTTTTTTCTTTTTAGATATTTTAAATCTATGATGCACTATTATTTATAAATTATTGTCTTATCATATTTTTTAATTAAATAATCTAGGGTCTTCCCAATAGAGTCTAACTTTTCTAATTACCCTATGATATAATCGAATTGAGAAATTTAAAGTTCCTCTCTCTCATAATTTACTATGTTCCTTACAATTCATAGAATTCAGATGGTCTTTAATTTCTGATTTTTCCTTAAAAATTAATATTTACAGTACGATTAATAATAATTAATTTATTTTGAATATTTAAAAACCAATACTAAAAAGATGAAGAGGAATCATAATGTTTTATGAAGAAAAATGTACTCTATGTGGAGAGTGCTTGATGAAATGTGCTTATTTGGCATACCCCGAAAATAAGGCAAAGGAAGAATTTAAAAAATTGATAAATGGGGAGCCTAGCCCAGTTACTTCTGATTGTATCACTTGTGTTGCATGTAATATGATTTGTCCTGAGGGAGCGAATCCGTTTGATTTAATTAATGTAAGGCAAGAGGAGACGGGAACTTTTCAATTTGGCAAGAGATTTTTAAAGATGTTTGATATGGGCACAAAAATGCCTTCAAAGATTATAAAGGGTGAGCCAGATAAGCCTGTTATGAGCCTATGCTTATTTGGAGATATGTTACCAGGAGTATTTGAGGAACAACTTTATGATGGATCGACGTTTCTTAAAGGC
>SDNM01000306.1 GCA_004524385.1 Promethearchaeota archaeon | reverse complement strand
TCCTACGAAATGCTCGTAATTCACTGATTCGTGTCGCAGATATGGAAAATTCAAAAAAGTTAGGATTATTGGGAGATAACGCTATAAACCTCGTAAAGGAGTTTGACGAGATTCTAAGCGGAAAAAATTTTTAGATGGTCCGAAGCGGAATTTTTTTTCCGCAAGGATTTTTTCTTTATATATTATGAATTTATTAGGAAATTAACTCACTGTCCTTTTTTAAAAATTATCTTATATTAAAAAAATTGATAAAAATGACAAATAATCATAGTCAAAGTTTTTTTGGTCAAGCAACGGGATTAACTATAAATAGTACTTCAAAGGATGAAAATTTCATTTTTTTAAAGTGTATTAAAAAGAAACCAGATGGAACTTGGGAAAAACCTTCACAAGGAGAAGGTAAAACCATTAAACTTTCTTTAGATGAGATGGTTATGGTTTTAAAAGTCTTAAAACGCAAGATTGAATCGTGGTCAAGTTTTCACTCCTATAAAGAGAATAAAACTCAGATTTCTTTCAGTTGGGAGGGGAATGGTGGAAATAAGCTTTGGATTAATATAGGGAATTATTCAAAATTACTCGCCGAAGCTCAAATTGAAATATTTAAATTACTGGTGAAACATCTAATTAAAGAAAAAATTGAATTCGCAACCATTTCTAACATATCTAAACATAGAGCAATAAATCAATCAGAAAAAGAAGATATTAAATCTACAATTATGCATAAATCAGTTATAAAAGAACAGAATTCTGAAAGTGAAAAAGCTGAAATTATTGGATCAATTAAGGCTGAAACAGGTAAAGCAATATTACTTGTTTTTAATAATGGGCAAGAGGCATGGATTCCAAAATCAACAATTTATTCAAATTATAAACCTGAAATAGGATTAAGTCAAACTTTTCTGACAGAAAACTGGATTTTAAAAAGAAATAATATTTCTGCTTAAATTTTAATTATTTTTTATTTTCTTTATAATAAAGAAGAATAATATCATTTTTATCTGACTTTTTAAGAATAATAATAGATAATATGGATATCATAATTAAATTAACACAATAAAAGGGTTAAGTAAACTGTCTAATAGGCTATTTTATAAAATAATAATACATATCTTATTTCTCTTAGGATCAATTCTAACGTTCTTTTTGTTTATTTGCTTCAATTTATTTATTATTCTTTCATTGAATACAATAGAAGGAATGTTAGTAATAACTATATTCATTCTCATTAAAATTTGTATTACTGTGGTAATGACTATATTTATATTCCAGCGGTTTTTTGAACAGGATGAATTAAATATTTTCGATTTCTCGTTTTTAGTTGGTTTGTTTTTCATTGGCTTAATTTTTGGAAAATGTATTTATTTAATATATCTCCTTACATATTTTACTATTGGGGAAGTAGAGTCTTTATTTCTTTTAAAAATTCGATGCATTTTCATTATTTTAACCACAACACCTCTTATATCATTAGGAAATATGATCATAATGAATGGAAAAGAAAATGGTGAAGAGTCTGATGATAAATTGAACTTCATAATTATACTCTTGTTTATTATTATAACAATTTACCTTGTTATAATTACTCCAAGTTATATAATACTTAATATAATAATTGCTATTATCCATATATCTTCGTTAAGCTGGATTTGTCTAACATTTATTTATGCTTATCGAAAGAAAAGATTATTTGGAATTAATTTTTTGATAATAGCTATTATATTGTTATTAGATTTAATTCTTTACATTTTTTCCATTGCGACAAGTCCTATAAGAAGAGAAACGATTGGTTTTTCTCCCATTTATATAATTTTTGCTGAATTAATTGATTTAATAATTATAATAATTATTTTTTTTGGATATATTAAAAAACCAAGTTATATATCTGAAAATTGATTTCTAATTTGATTAAAAAACCTTGTTAGTGATTATGATTGTAAAGAACTCATATGGATTTGTTCGATAATAATGAATTAAAAAAATTTTATTAGTGCAGACAGATATTATAAACCAAATATTAAAAATTCTCTATGTTTTATGGTAATTCCTAAAAGAAACTATTTCGTCTATTTTTATGCTTATTTTGTATCAAATCTAATTTTAATTTTCATTAATGTGATGTTGCCTATATATTTCTTTAACATTTTAAACGTGAATAGAATTGAATTAGCTATTATCCAATTTACCGCTTATTTGATTTTATTTACGAAGCCCATAATTTCTATTTATTTTGATAAAGTCAGATCAACGAGAAAGATTTTCCTTATTATTAGCTCTATAGGAACATTAACAAGTTTTATATTTCTTACATTATATTTAAATATCTTAACAATTTTTGGCATATTCCTTTCAATTAACCTTCTCTGTGTCTCTGTTACTGATGTTGTCGTAGACAAGATGATCGTTGAATACTCCCCAGATGAAAAGACTAAGGATCGAAACGCTAGATACATATTTTTAGGAGGTATGAGTGGAGCGATATTTCCTACTATAATATCTTTTTTTATTTTTACTGACCTGTACTCAATACCCACTTGGTATTTATTTTTTTTAATATTATCTTTCGCAATAATCCCTATGATATTTATGAGTTGCTTGTTAAAAGACTCGTTTGACTCTAATAAAAAGGAAGTAGATACAATAGAAAACAACATTGATAAAAAATCAATTTTACTATTATGTATATGCGCTTTCTTTGCTTATGGAGAAAAGATTTACGATTATCCGTTAGAACCTTGGCTAATTGAAAAATGGGGAGAGCAATATTTTTCTTTGCTTTTACTCATTCTTATGATTATGATTTTAATAAACGCCTTAGGATTAGTTATAGCAAGTATAATTTCTAATAGGTACAACAGAAAAAACCTTTTAGCATTATCTTGCTTTCTATATGGTTTACTGATGATAATTGCCCCGTTTACCGACAAGATTACATTTTTTATTATTTTTGGCATAATGCAGATTATAGCAGGATTTATGGTTGTAAATTTATTTTCCCTTATGATTAAGCATTCCCATAAAAAAGTATGGATTTTTCAGCTTTTATCCTCATT
>SDNM01000305.1 GCA_004524385.1 Promethearchaeota archaeon | reverse complement strand
TATAATTCTCTTAATTTCAGCTAAAAGCAGATATCTTCCCTTTCAAGGGTCAATTTTTTATGGTTTTTTAATTCTAAATAAAGAGAATTTATATCGTTTAAACACGACTTTAAAATTTCATTATTGAATGCAACTAATTCTGATTTATATGATTGAGTCAAAATTTGCTTTAAATTAATATTAGGAAAATAATTTGCTGAGGAGAATAATTCATCTAGTAAAGGATATATTGATGTTTGCCGTAATTGATCAAAATAAAGTGTGTTGACTAAAGAGTTAGTAAGTTCCAAGAAAAAATTTATTTGTTGATCAAAATCACTCAAATTAAGAGATTTAATAAAATTCAAATTTGGTTTTTCTTGTATTTCATATTTCAATTGAGAAAGAATTGATAGTATTTTTCCTAGATTTGATAAAGAGCTAGGTAATTTGTTAGGTATTGGGAGCCTTTTAATGAAACTTCCATTAAATCTGAGAAAACCGCCTGACATATGTAGAGTCCCAAAAAGAGTTTTGAAAACTATATCCATTAATTTAGAATTTAAAATTGTAAGGAGACAATACAATTCATCGGTATCTAATGAAGGTATTCTAATAAAATATAACCCCGTAATATTAGTAAATATACCGGGATCGTAGACACAAGTGAGATCTTTAGCAATTTCTCTAAAGATTATTTTTTCACTACTGAGATTTTCCCAAATATTATGAAAGTCTGGTTTATAATTAAAAAAAGAAACTTTGAAATCTCTTTTAGCAATTTTAATACGCTTCTTATGATTTATATAATATTTTCCGACATTTCCGGTCCCTAATAGAAGAAGATCTTTTTCAGATGTTCTTTTTTCAGTAATATTATCAAAATATTTACTGTATTTTAAGAATCCGTATGGTCGATAGATAATTTTTAAATCTTTAAAAGTATCTGAAAAAGTTTTAAAATTCTTATAAAGGAAACTTACTAGTTCAAGATTTCCAGAAATAGGAATAACATTAGATGGGAATTGATGAGCTAATTTCTGGGGTAAAATCATGGATTTTGAACTATTATCTTTAATGATATCTTCGATGGTTTTATATTCTTTTATAATTATTTCATTTGAACTAGTAGGAATTTTTTTATTAAAAGAGAGAATTACAGGATAGGTGGCACTTTTTCTAAAAATAGGTAAGGACGATATATTAATAATTTCTCTAAGATCTGTTTTTCTAAGTAATAAATTTCTTATTTTAATACCGTAATCTGAAGATAAAAATTTATTTGGTAAAATAAATGAAAGATATCCAGAATTTTCTTTTAAAATTTCCAAAGATTTTTCAATAAATAATATCGCAATGTCAAATAGCTTATAAGCGGTTTTAAAGTTTTTATATAATTTTTTTTTGTAAAGTTTATCTTTCAACCTCTTATTTTCAATATAGGGAGGATTTCCAATAATTAAATCAAAACTATTGTCTTTATCAAATTCTAAAAGGTAATCCAGATTAAAAACATTAAGATTGATGTTATCTTGTTTAGTTATTTGGTCAATATTATTAAAATCTAGATTTTCTAAATCGATTTCGATTAAATCTTGATTTATTGTATGATCTGAATATAACCAATTTAGTAAACTTAATACAGATATAAAACAGGCAGATTTATCAATATCTATACCATAAATATTTTTTTTTAGAATCTCTTTTTTCAGCTCAAACTCATTTAAAAGTGGATTCATTCTTTTCCTTATATTGAATAAAAAATTAGCAATGCTAATTAGAAATCTTCCAGAACCACAGGCGGGATCTAAAATTTTAATATTTTCAATCTCTTTATTGATTTTTTCTCTTAATTCGCAATTAAAATAGATATTAAATATCCTTTTAATAATAAAACTAGTAATCTCGTATGGTGTGTAGACAACGCCAAAATTTTTTAATTCAACTTTTTCTTTATTTCCATTATTTTCAAAGTTAGCAATAAATTCTTTTAGAAATTCCATTTTCGAGATTAAATTACTTTATTTTAAAGTACCTTACATATAATATTAATCAAAGATAGTTTTATAATTGTAGGATGTATTGTATTTATCACATATAAAACAGTCTTATATTTATCAGAGTTTATCATTTTGATTGACTTACAAAAACTTATTAAAAACCCTGATTCTATCTCTAATCTTAATTTCGAGACAATTTCTGAGATTTTGGGGCAATCAAGAGATATTTTTAAGAATGAACCTCTTTTATTGGAATTTAATTTAGAAAACTCTGAGAAGATTATTGTTCTTGGGGATATTCATGGCAATATGCAAACTTTAATTAAATTAATAGAAATATTTAATAAAGAGAAGCCGAAGTTTATTATTTCTTTAGGTGATATAGTTGATCGTGGGCCAAAACAACAGGAATGCTTGATTCTTATGCTATCGTTAAAGATCCTTAATCCAAATAAGTTTTTTATTTTAAAAGGGAATCATGAAACTTTTGAAATGAACCAAGCGTATGGATTTTTTTATGATTTTATGAGTAAATTTAAAGATCCAAATAAATTCAACGAAATTTTGGAAGTTTATAAGGTTCTTCCAATTTGTGCTATAGTTAACAATTTAATTCTATGTTTGCATGGAGGGATCCCTGAAGATATTGAAATTCTAACTAAATTAAAAGGATTAAAAACAACTGAGATTAATCAATCTTTAATTAATTCAATTGAAGATGGAATTTTTCAAATAATCTGGAATGATCCAAAAGATGCATTGAAAGATTTTACTGGGAGTTTCAGAGGTCCTGGAATAAAGTTCTTTGGTGAAGAGGCGTTTAATAAGTTTATGAACGCTAATAATTTGAAATATCTCATTAGAGCTCATGAGTGCTTCCCTGAAGGATATAGATGGTTTTTTGACAAAAGATTGTTATCAATATTTTCAGCAGCAAATTATCGAGGGCCCTCCTCAAATCCTGCATCTTATGCGATAATTAAGAATAACGAAATAATTCCAAAAACCTTGGAATTGTCATAATATTAATTCAGGGAATTTTTCTACAATTTCATGGATTTTTTTAATTTCTTCTT
>SDNM01000304.1 GCA_004524385.1 Promethearchaeota archaeon | reverse complement strand
TCCAAAAATTATTGAATAAATCAAACTCGTCTAATGGGGATAGAATCGAAAAAAATCGGTTATACGCATCAATTAATCTAATAAAATCAATACTATCTTTTTGTTTAGTTAGAGAATTTAAATATATCCACCATGAATTTGTAATTACCATTATTAATTGCCGTTTTTTCTGGGGGAGTATCCAATCTGTCTTTTCAATTTCAAAATATAGATTATTAAATAATCTACTTGCCCATTGATGATTAGCATTTTGTAGTAATTGCCTTCCTTGAAGGATTTTATCTTGGAAGTCCTTTAAAAATTGATTTTTAACATCCATACTAACTGTCATTAGGAATCATCACCATAATTAACCTTTATATTCAGGATTCGGTTTCCAATCTGGTAATTTATTTTTTGAGTATAAAATCGAAGCTCCTACCCATGACATATTTTCACGACCAGCAGGAGCAATAATATTTAATTTACCTCTAATTTTATCAGAAAAATGTTTAGCCAATTCAAATTTTAATCTTTCTTTTAATCCGGGGATTAAGCTTCCTCCCCCTGCTAAGATAATATGTGGTATAATTTCTTCCCAATCCTCTCTATTCCATGACTTAATTACTTTTACTATTGCTTCTGGAATTCCAAAATAATCTATGTGGATCAATCTTGGATCAAATAAAGGTTCAGATAACATAAATCGCTCTGCATCTATTTTTAGATTTGAACCATCTGGAAAATTAATTTTTTGGTCATAATTTGTAAAACCTTCTTTTATATTCTTCTTTTCTTCTTCAGGATTTAAAACAATTAGAGCAGTTTTCTCTTTAATTTCTTTCGCAAGCCATTTATCAAGATAATATTTTTTACTCGAACTTTTATTGGTCAAAACCATATTTAAAAAATGGTTAGTTAAATCTTTACCTGAAATAGGAAAGAGATCTCTTGCCATTATGTTAGTAAATCCATGAAAAATTGTGGAGATATAAGTATGGAAATCCCCTATATTAATGATAACTCCCGTTTCTTTTTGTAACGCTTGCATAATTGCTTGACTTTCAGATAAAAACAATAAATAAGGAAAGTTAAAATCTTGAAAAAAAATTTGTTCTAATTTAGTTTTCTCCAATTCCGTGGTAAAAAAAGGAGTTATTATTATAATTGGTTGTTTAAATTGATTTTCAGGTAAGATGTCTAATTTTTGATAATAATGATGGAAAAACTTTGATAAAATATAATAATTATTTTCTTTCTTGAACTCATGAATTTTTAAAATATTTTGATATTTTAATGCTTCTATTCCATATAAATGTCTTTCAGTATTTTTTCCAAAAAAAAGATCCTCAAGGCCATCAATTACATCTGATTCAAATATATTATCTGTAGCATCTACATAAACGCTAGGTGCAATAATTTCTGGTAAATCACTGCCAGCCCATCCTAAGCGAAAATTACAATTCCCAATATCTAAAATCAATGGTCTTAATTGTTTGTTATCAACAGTTAACATATTAAATGAGCTTTTTTATTGAATTAATTAATTTATACCAAAGAAATATATTCATCTGTGAATTTTTTCAATTGATATTCTTTAACTTGTAATTCGAGCAATCCTAAAACTTTTTTAAATTCTCCCGACAAACTTTCTATATTTACTCCAGAAATCTTCTCAATTTCGTCTCTCTTTATTTTAAATTGATCTAAATTCAATTGTATTTTTTCAAACTGATTATTTATTGAAGTTATTAAATCCTCTGTATTTTTCTTCGTGAATTTTCGCATCTTTCTTAATATGGCTAAAATATTACCCGTGCTTTCTTCCCATCGATTATATCTCTCTAAATTACCTTCCATATATTCTTCTAAAAATGCCGCTAATTTCTTATAAATAGTTTCCTTGACTGTGGCAGCAGCCACGGTTTCTTGAGTCTCTTGAACAGCAGGAGCTTTAGCTTCTTTTCCTTTAGATTTAGGGATATCTTCTTCAAGATAATCTTCAGAACTTTCGTTTTTTCTTTCATAAATTAATTGCGGTTCAATTATTTCTTTTTCTTTTGGTTCAGGATCATACCAGCTTACCTCAGAAACTTTATGTAATAATCCTTGTAAATCTGTTTGAGTTTCCTTGGTAGAGCTTAAAGCAGAGCTCAATGCAGAATCTAAAGATAACTCCGTTTCTGGCATTTCCTCAATTTTAGTAGTAGCTTCTTTAAGACTTTTTTCTGTTTTCTTTTTCTTTTTTTTACCTTTAGCCATTAGAAAACAAGCTCTTTTTACTATTTAATCTATTAATAGTACAATTATATTATAAATCTATTTTATTTTATTATATTATAAATCTTGATTAGGAATCTTTTTCCTAATAATTCTATATTTTTTAACAAATTCAGTTATTTTATTAATTAATTCTTTCATTCTAATGGAATTATCTCTACTTTAATCGCGTCTCCTTCATGTTTTAGAATTTCTTTAAGCTCATCTAAGTCCAATTCTTTAGGTCTCGGACCTATAACTGTCCATATTGCAGTCTTATCTCTCTCCATTGTTACAGATTCACCATAAACTAAGGAGATCCCGTGATTTCCAAAAGTTGTAGCTATTTTAGCTAACGATCCCGCCTCATCCTTCATTAAAATTCTAAATTTAAGAGAATCCCCTTTAATTCCAACCGGGGATATTTTAATCTCTTGAGTCTCTGAATCCGCAATCAACATTAACTGGGAGTTCTCTCTGAGTCCTAATAGTTTTCTGACACCCATGGGGATTACTATTCTTCCTCGATTATCGATCGTTATCGGAAATTTTACTTCTTTCATTTTTTAATGCTTAAAATTTTTTCTAATAATTATTAAAACTATAAAATATATAAACTAATTCTATAAACGAGAAAATAATTTTAATGACTCAAAATTCAGTCTTCAGATATTATACATATATGAATTCATCATTTTCAATTGTTATATTTATTTGGCACAAATCTTATAATTATTATATTTTTTATTAATAATCTCTTACAAATCATAAAATATTCTTCTTTAATGTAAAAGACAGTCTCTTTCCCTCCCAATTTAAGCTTAAT
>SDNM01000303.1 GCA_004524385.1 Promethearchaeota archaeon | reverse complement strand
TGATTCATATGAAAAAAATGCCTATTTTTTCGATTCAAGATTGTTAGATTTTAAAAATCGAGAAGCTTCTTCTGAGACCATAAAAAATTTAAAATTTATAATTAAAAAAGTTCCTAAAATTAAGAGTAAGATAATTATTTATTATCCTCCTAGTAGTAAAGCTTTAAATATTTATGAGAGATTTGAGGGGAATTACAATATAGAATTTCTGGATTTTAAAGTAAATCCTGAATTTAATTTAAATCCTCACGTTAAAATTGAAATTCCTTTAGACCAGCAAAAATCAGACTTGGCTATAATTCAGAGCTATAGAAAAAACTATATGTGTATGTATATCACATTAATTGAATCGATTCATAAAGCTATTATGAATGTTCAGAAAAAAAAAGAAAAATCTAAAAATTATAATGAAATTCTGAAAGATCTAATTAGAAAATTCGGTTATTATTGCTATATGTATGTAAGGTCCGATTGGATAAAGGTTGAACCTAATCCTTATAGATGGGAATCATTTTTCGAATTTTTTGACCTTCCTTTTAAGATTATTAATCTTTCATTTAAAAATATTAGATTTTATGGGAGAACATTTGAATTCTGGATAAGATTCAATTATTGTATATTTATTCGAAAAAAGTTTAAAAAGATTATATTAAAATTAAAAAAATTAGGATTTGAAGAATTTGAGAAAGAAAATTACGGAGATTATATTGCAATAGGTATGGATCATGAAATCTATGAGGTATGTCCTTCAATTGAATATTTTTACTTTTTGAATAAATATATTTTTTTTTATCATTTATTTTACTTATTTTTTCAATCTTTTCCCTATATTGAGAAATTAAAACCTCAAGTTAAGTTTACCGAAAAAGAACAAAAACTTTATAGAATATTTTTACCAGTAATGGAATCTATGTTAAATATTCAAGAGAAGAGAATTATTAAAAAACTAATATTTAATTATTATACTTTCAATCCTAATGAATTAGAGATAATATACAATAAATTCTTATTAGATGAAGTTAAATTTATAGAAAAAAAAATGTTTAACTACTTTTTAATCAGATATAGTAAATGTTAAAATTGAAATTATTCTGATTAAGGATTCCCACAAGATTCCCTCAATTAATCGAAACATTTATATATTCAAATTTTATAATATATTTGCTACATGGGTTATGATTAGTTTCAGTCAATTATTAGGTTTTAATTCTTAGGTTACTAGGGTTAACTTTACAGCATTATTTACGATAATTTGATATTATTAATAATTGTTATTTGAACATTAAAAGAGGTTAATATAATGGAAACAAAATCAGAAATAAATAGTTTATCAAATACATGTCCCGAATGTGGGGGCAAGATAATTTCAATTCAATCAAAGGGGGAGATTGTTTGTGGACAGTGTGGTTTAGTTATAAGTGAAAGACTTTTAGATATTTATCATAGTGGTAAAAGAGCATTCACTAAACAAGAAAAAGAAAAGAGAGAAAGAACTGGATCTCCAATTTCAATTTTATTACCAGACATGGGATTAAGTACAGTTATAGATAAAAATAATATTAAAAATCCTGATTTGAAAAGAGCGGCTAAATGGAATTCTCGAATGACATGGGATAAAAGAAATATGCTAATTGCTACAACTGAATTAAAAAGAATTGGTAGTAATTTAAACCTTCCAGGCCACATTAAAAAGTCAGCTATACGGCTTTATAAAGAAGCATTTAAAAAGAAATTACTCAGAGGCAGATCTATTAATGGTATGGTTGCTGCGTGTTTATATTTTGCTTGTAGAGAGAAAAAAATCCCCAGAACACTTCAAGAAATTTTAGATGAAACGTCCGTAAATGCTAAAAATGTAAGAAGATGTTATAGAACTATAATTCGAGAATTAAATTTGAAAGTCCCCTCTACGGATCCAATTTCCCTTATTCCACGTTTTATAGCGGAATTAAATTTAGATGCCGACGTTGAAAAAACAACAGTCAACATTTTACAAACGTTTATATCAAATTATTCTACAAGTGGAAAGGATCCTAAAGGTTTATGTGCTGGAGCTTTATACTTAGTTTGTAAAGTTCGTAATAAGAGAATTTCTCAAAAAGAAATTGCGAATTTAGTAGGAGTTACTGAAGTCACTCTTCGCTCTAGATATAAAGAATTAATAAAGAAACTAAATATTAGTATTTAAAAAATTTATCTCCCTTTCCTTATTTTTCTTTTTGTATTAACATTTTTAAAAAATCAGGAAGTGTTAATAAATAACTTTGAGCATTTGGAAGCATTTTTATAATTTTAACAAATAACTGCGTATAATGATGAGCTCTTTCTTTTTGTTCTAAAACATCATTTCGAGTTTGCTCTCGGATTGTTTCTACTGGTATACCCTTCATGACTGCTCGAGCAGGAATTATTAATCCTGGAGGTACTTGACTCTTATTTAAAATAACAGCTCCTTCTCCAATTGAACTTTCTTCAAAAACTATACTTCCTTCCATTATTTGAACATAATCTTCTAAGAATCCCCCTAAGAGAGTAACACCTGACTCCAAGATGCAGTATCTCCCTATATGTATTGAACTTTTCTGTGAGCGTGTTAATAAAATAACTCCATCAAAAATAGTTGAGTATTCTCCTATATTAATTTGAGCTTTTTCTGCTCGAAGAATTGATCCGGGCCAAACAACCACATTATCATTAACAATGATATCTCCTATGAGCGTACTCATTGGACTCACATACGATTGAGGACTAATTTTAGGTTTCTTTCCATTATATTCTATCAATACCATAATTTTATCATACGTTTTAAAAATTTAAATCTTTATTTTAAAGATCCTATTTCTATTTTTTACTCTTTTTTTAAATTAACAAGTATGGAATGGATTTTTTGAGTCAAACCAAAAAAAATTATCATAAGGAAATTTTAAACTTAAATAGTTGTATAAATTTTTCATAGCAATAATTTCAGGAATATAATGTGAAATCTCTATTAAGTTTAAACCTATATCCCTTGCAAATACACCCTCACAATATTTATAGTTTTCAGTAATATAACAATTACATCC
>SDNM01000013.1 GCA_004524385.1 Promethearchaeota archaeon | reverse complement strand
ATATTAAGGGCTATTTCTCAAAACTAGGTTTTTTTTATCCATATAATTTTTTGGAATATGAAATAGTAAATGATTTTCAAAAAAAAGGGAGTGTCAATTTTGATAAAAAATTCGATTTTTTACCTAATAATCTTGTTCATAAAATCATTATGGAAACGAAACAAGACTTTTTATTGAGTAAAACTGGAAAAATATACTATTCCTTAAAAAAGATTCATAATGATATCAGTGCAGAAGCAGCTAAATATAATCAAATCGATTTAAAATCATATAGATCACGTTTAAAAGATGAACATTTTATAAGATTAATAAAGAATTTGCCTGAAGGATATCTAACTCATTTTCGTAAAGGGACTTTTTGGTTAACTAACATAGGGAAGATAAAAACAGTAAATGAAATTGAAAATTCAAAAATAGTAGGATATTTTGATTTAAATAAAATTTCTGAAAAGTTAAAGATTCAAAAAATTTTATTAATGGATGTCTTAGATTATTATATAGATTTTAGAAGTGGTCAATGGAATAAGACAAAAGAGATTTTTTATTATTCAAAGTTTCTTAAGGATAAGATTGATAAGATTAATTTAATTTCAAATGAGGCAGAAAAAGACAAAAAAATCGAAAATCTCGCAAAAGAGCTAAACATTGATAAAAATCATATTATTACAAAGATTGATGAAAATTATTTATTAATTGGGGAGGAAATAAAACAAAGAGATCAAATAAAGATTAGCGAGTATCTTGAAAAGACTGGGATGGAATATGAAATATTTTTAGAATTTTTGAATGACCTGGAAATAAATTTTTTCAGAAAAGGAGATTTAATGATTTTAAATCCTAAAAAAATCGAGGAAGAAAAAAATAATATAAAATTGAATCTAATTGAGAATTCAAAATCTTCGAATTATATTTCTTTAGGAAATTTTGATGTCACTTCTAACTTAATTAAGAATTTGATTTATGATCTAAAGGAAGATGGAAAATTAAGGGGAATATTTTATAACGAAGGAGATGAATTAGTTTTCTATACTGAAAGAGGAATTCGCAATTTAATGCTTGAGAATAGCTTTCTCTTTTCATTTCAAGATTTATTTTACGAGAAAGAGTTAACAGAACCAGAACTCAGTTTAATAAGAGATATTTTTAATGATTTATTTGAAAAAAAGAAGTTAAAAGGAAAGTTTAGCGAAGACACATTAACTTTTGAAAGTGAGGATGTCAAGTTTGCAAAAGATTATAACACTTTTCTTCATGAATTTGAAAAGAAAGTAAATAAATATATACAGATATTTAATAATGAATTTTTAAAAATAAAAAAGATCCTTGTTAAGAAGGATGAAACAATATTTCCTCAGGAAATTAGAATAATCCAAGATTCAATTGATAAACTAAACGAAAAATACATATATTGGAGAGAAGGTTTAGAAAGTTTCGTTAGGCGAGTTAATAAAGATATGTTGGATAAACAAGGTTTTACTGTTAAAAGATTTAAAAGTTTAACTTTTGAAAAGAAAGACGAGATAAAATCTTTTGAAGAAGAACCTGAAGTCTATGAATCTTTAGAATCTTTTAAATCTTGGGGGAGATTATTTAATGAAATTGAATCAAAATATCCAAATATGATTTTTTATAAAAAAAGATTAATAAAAAATCCTGAAGATAATGATTCGGAAAAAAAAGTTAACGAATTATTAATCCATCTGAATTTAATTTAATTAAAATTTGATAATTTAAATATTCTTTTTTCTATCAATACTAGAAATAAACTTCTCAATGTCAATTTTTTCGCTATTTTTAATCTTATAATTTTTAGGCTTAATTGCACCATTTGGTTCAAGAATTCCCTCGTTCTCAAGGAAATTTAAGGACCTCCATATAAAATTGATCTTTGAACGATTGGAAGATTTAATATTAATACATCTTCGGACACGTTTGCAATTTACAATATTAATGTTATTTTCTATTAATTTGTTAATCGCTTCAAGGGTATCGGTTAAATTCTTTAAAAAGAAATCCATTTCTAAATACTTTTAATGATTATTTTGATAAAAATAATTGAAATACTCTGTTTTCTCTGCTTTTAAAATTTTATTTTAAGAATTTTAAAGCAAATAAAATGTATACTTGCAGATATATAAAGTTATTTTTTTTTGAGAAAACTTATTGAAAAATTAAATCTAAAAAATATTGGTTTCAGAAATTGTTTTCTGAGAATCTTAATGGTGATTCTTAATGATCAGTGAAATATCTTCACGTTTTACACATAAGAGAAAGTTTTTTCTTTTACAAAAAAGATAAAATATTGATATTAATATATTAAGGTTGTTAAAATATTTTAACAATTTAAAGATTATTTGTATTAATTTAAATTAAAAACAGTTAAAGAATTTTTAATGACGGAACACTCTTTTCCCACAAAAAACGAGCGTTACGCCTAATTCGTCAGCCCTTTTTATTATATCATCATCTCTAATCGAACCTCCTGGATTAATAACTGCTTTTGCTCCTGCTTCGACAGCAGCCTCTAAACCATCTGAAAACGGAAAGAACGAGTCGGTACCCATTACTGAATTTTTTAAATCTTCTTTATGACCAAATTCGATTGCTTTTTGGGCTGCTAATTTAACTACATGAACACGGCTTTGCTGACCTGCCCCTATTCCAATAGTGTACGCTCCATTATCATAAGTCTGGGCAAAGCATGCAGAATTTGATTTTGCCCATTTTGATACCTTATATGCAAAAATTAATGCCTCTTTTTCAGTTTCATTTATCTGTTTTTTACTAACTACCTTCCATTCTCTAATGACAGGTTTATGATCGTACTCTTGTACCAATGCTCCCCCCAAAGTAGTCCGAATTTCAAGTTGTTTGTAAATTTCATCTCTGTTATTAAGAAAGTCCCCAAACTCTAGAATTCTCATGTTTTGTTTTTGTTTTAATATTTCTAGTGCTTCTTGCTCAAAAGAAGGAGCAAGTAGAACCTCTACAAAGATTTTTTCTTTATTTATGATAAAATCCGCCACTGAAGTATTCAATTTATGATTTACCCCCCAAATACCTCCAAAAGCAGATAAAGGATCACAACTAAACGCCATTTGAACTGACTTTAATTGGTCATTTTTATCAAATGCCATCCCGTTGGGCGAAGTATGCTTCAATATAGCGGTAACATGGTTTTCTTTATTAAAATCTAAAAGCATTTGAACACATGCATCAATATCTAAGTAATTATTGAAAGAAATTTGTTTTCCTCCGAGTTGTTTAAAGTTATGTAATCCAAATTTAGTAGATAAATCTCTATAGTAGGCAGCGCCTTGGTCCCAATTCTCACCATATCTACAATCTTGGACTTTTTCATAAATTTTTATTAAGTGTTTTCCCATCAGTGTGTCACGATCATAATAATTCTGGAGATAATTGGCGATTGTGGCGTTATAATCAGCCATTATGGTGAAAACATCTTGTGCTAAAGTAGCTCTTGTTTTATCACTAATACCACCATTTTCCCTCAATTCGTTAATAATAATATCATAATATTTTGAACTCGGGACAACAATCACATCGGAAAAATTTTTTGCCGCAGCTCTTATCATCGTTGGCCCTCCAATGTCAATCATTTCTAATGCTTCATTTAAAGTTATATCGGGTTTTGCAATAGCTTCTTTAAATTGGTAGAGATTACATACAACCATATCAATGGGTGGAATATTGTATTTTTCAGCGTCTTTAACGTCTTTTTCAAGTGTCCTTCGATAAAGAATACCTCCCTCAATTTTGGGATGTAGAGTCTTAACTCTACCATCGAACATCTCAGGAGATTCTGTATATTCAGAGATTTTTATAAAATCAATCCCATTCTCGTTAAGTAATCTACCTGTACCACCAGTAGATAAAATTTCTATACCAAAATCCTCAACCAAAACTTTTACAAAATCTAAAATACCACTTTTATCAAAAACACTTACAATTGCTCTTTCAATTGTTTTCATAAAAACTCAACTTTGTTTTTTATATCAATGGAATTAGGACAATATTTATTGTAGTGAATGATAAGGTAAATAACTTTTTAATGAGTCTTTAATAATAGGAGAAAAAAAGAGATTCTTCATTTCTACATATTATCACTTGAAAAATTTAGGTCTTATCAATCTTAAGGAATTAATTTAAAAGTATCTATCTATATGGAAAAATCTAAAATCTTCCAAGTAAATCGTGTGGTCTCTGTTCTGTTTGTCCAATACTAGTAATTATCCCAATTTTCACCTTTTTCAATTCCTGAATGGTTTTAGCTCCAGCATATATCATTCCATTAGTTAATCCTTCTTCTAAGGTTTGAAGTACACCATCCAAATCACCTACAAATGGGACATAATCAGATACGCCTTCAGGTAGCATTTTTGAGTCCTCACTATATCGATCTAAAATATAATTTGTAGATCGTGCCTCTTTACTTCCCATACCCCTATATATTTTTACTTTTCTTCCTTGAATAGTATCAATATAACCAGGCGATTCAGTACTGCCTGCGAAGAAATGCCCCGACATTATGAGATCTGCGCCAGCGGCAAAAGCTTTTGGCAAATCTCCTGGATTTTTAAAACCCCCGTCTGCAATTAAACCGATTTTAGGGGAATAATCTGCTATAGCATCAGCAACTTGTGCTGTAGCATAAAAAGTTGGAGCACCTACACCTGTTTGTATAGATGTAGTACATATCGATCCAGATCCCATTCCAACCTTCAAGCCAATAAATTTATCTTCTGGATAATTACATTTTGTTAAAATAAATTCTGCTGCTTCATAAGTTCCAATATTCCCGATTACAAAGTCAGCATCTAATAATTCTATTAACTTTTTAGTTCCATCAATATCCTCTTTTTTATAAAAATCAGCAACATCAATAAAAAAAATATCAACATAATTATCTATTTCTTTAAGAATAGATAATGATTCTTGAGATTGCGGAAATTTTGGACTAATAGCTAAAGCGCATAATAGCCTCCCTTCTTCATCTATGGAGGCTAAAGGAAATTCAGGCTTTAAATCCTTTATTGTAATCAATCCTTTTAAATTTCCATCTTCAATAATAGGTAATTTTTCAATTCTATGTTTAAATAAAATATTCAAAGCGTCTTCTCGAGAGGCACCAGGGGCAATAGAAATTACATCTTCAGTCATAAAGTCTTTAACAAACCCTTTCTTACAATCTTCTTCCATATATGGGATATCTCTTTTTGTAAAGATTCCACATACTTTACTATCATCGTCAATGACAACCAATCCACTAATTCCATAGTTTTCCATAAAATGTTTTGCCTTAGCTACAGGTTCATCAGGAGAAATAGTTGCTACATCATCAATAACAAAAGATCTTGCACGTTTTACATTTCGAACCATCTTTAATTGTTTTTCATAAGAACAATTACGATGAATAACTCCCAAACCCCCCATTAAAGCCATTTTGATAGCCATTTCCTCCTCAGTAACCGTATCCATTGCGGCTGACATTATTGGAAGATGAAAATGATAATTTCCTAATTTCGAGGAAAAATCTACCTCATTAGGATTGAAATAAGTATAACCAGGTAAAATGAGAGCGTCATCGAAAGTCGCGATGATCTCCTTACTATGTACTTTGTTCCGATAATAGTCAGTCATCTTATAATCACCTATTGATAATCTTCTTACAAAATACCTTGTTCTGATACTTTTTTAGTTATTTTCTTTTATTAAATATTAGTTATAAGACAACTCTCATTATAAAATTTTATTAATAAATGGAAATACTACTGAAATTCACTTTTAAATTTAATTTTCATAAATTTCATTATTGATAATTCGTTTAGTTGATTTAATAAAAAAAATTAGGTGTAAATTTTGAGTGATAAAGTTTATATAATTGGCGTCGGAATGATCAAATTCGGTAAAAATTTTGATAAAACTATGAAAAGCATGACAGGTGAAGCGCTTGAGTTGGCTATAAAGGATTGTGATTTAAGTTCAAAGGAAATAGAAGCTGCCTGGTTCAGCAATTCGGGTTGGGGTATGGCTGAGTTTCAACATTGTATTCGAGGTCAAGTGGCTCTTTCCGCAAATGGTCTTGATAAGATCCCCATAACCAATATAGAAAATGCCTGTGCAGGTGGAAGTACTGCTTTTCAAGGAGCATGGATGTCAATAAAAGCAAGTGTATATGATTGTGCCCTAGCAATAGGTACTGAAAAAATGTATTATCAAAGACCATCAAAAAGAAAGAGTAGTAGTGGTAAGCGTAGTAGTGGTGGGGGTTCGATGGCAGGATTTTTAGCTGGAACAGATGTAGAAAGGACAAGAAAATTAATAGCTCAATTGAAAAAACAGATTCAACAGGGAAACGAAAAAGCAGCTAAAGAAAAGGGTGATGATCAAGAGCAAAAAAAAAAAGAGCACTCTATGTTTATGGATTTTTATGCAATGGCATCTCGTAATCACATGAAAAGATATGGAACTACACAGCGACAGCTCGCAGTTATTGCTGCAAAAAACCATAACAATTCAACTATGAATCCTTTGGCTCAATACACATTTCCTCAAACCGTCGAGCAAGTTATGGAAGATTATGTTGTAGCTTTTCCATTAACAAGGGCAATGTGTGCTCCTATTGGAGATGGTTCGGCAGCTGCTATTGTTTGTTCCGAGAAATTCTTAGATCAACATCCAAATCTAAGGGATAGAGCTGTTTTAATACGTGCTTCTATTTTAAAATCTGGTTCATGGAAAAGAGATAAAATTTGTAAACGAGCCGTTGATTCTGCTTATGAAATGTCTGGTCTTGGACCAGAAGACATAAATGTGGCAGAAGTTCACGACGCCACAGCATTTGGAGAGTTACATATAATTGAACAATTAGGATTTTGTCCCGTTGGTAAAGGAGGTCCATTTGTAGAGGAGGGTGCTACTGAACTTGATGGAAAGATCCCCGTTAACCCAAGTGGAGGATTATTAGCTCGTGGACACCCTATAGGGGCCTCTGGCATCGCACAAATATATGAATTAATAACACAATTACGCGGAGAAGCGGGAAAAAGACAAGTTAAAAATCCTAAAATAGCTCTCGCTGAAAATGGAGGAGGTAATATAGGATCTGGAGAAGCCGCATTGTGTGTACATATTTTTGAGAAGATTTAATAATACGTTATTTATTTTTTAATTAGCAAAGAAGCTAAATTATAATCAAATTACATAGTTTAGATTTATTATAAAAAATTGAATCTATAAAATCACATTTGGGTTCGGTTTTTACGAGGCATATTTTGAATTCTCGGATCATTAATATACGCATCCAATGTTTTTATAAACAAATCTCGATCTTCTTTAATATTAGATGATTCTATTGCGCAATAATTTGATACATGATCATTAAAAACTTGCGAAGTTACATTATCTCCTAAATTTGCTATTATTTCTCTTTCTTCTTTCAGATTATCAACGGGAGATAATAATTTAAATTCACCTGATTTCCATTCCTTCCAAAGTGGAGTATTTGGCAAAATATTTAAAGTCCTGAATCGAAAAATGGTCGGATTAATTTCGGTTAAAACCCTTGCAGTCTCTTTAACATGTTCTTCAGAGTATTTATAACCTCCTAAACCAAGGATGATGTACATACTCAACTTAATTCCCGCATTTAATACCTTTTTTCCCGCTTTAATCATTGATTCAGCATTCGTTCCCTTTTTCATAAGTCTTAATATTTTACTGCTCCCGCTTTCTAATCCCATATAAACGATGTCTAAACCAGCATTTGCTAATTGTTTCAATTCGTCATCAGTTTTTCTTAAAATATCTAATGCTTTGGCATAACTACTAACTCTTTGAACATTTCTAAGCTTTTGCCTGATATATTTTATGATTTCAACAAGATATTCCGTAGGAGCAGAGGTTGGATTACCACCTGCTAAAAAAACAGGAAATCCATCATAATTTTTTTTAGCATAATAGTCTATATCCTTCAAAACATCTTCTAATGGTCTTATTGCATAATCCTGAATGGCGCCATAAACACCTTTATAAGTACCACAAAACCTGCATTTATTCCAGCTACAACCTCCCGTAACGGGTATCAAAACTGAATATGCTTCAACCGGAGGCCTTATAACAATTTGTTCGGGGGGTAATTTTACAACCATTAGAACCACTTAACGAATATTTCTTATTTTTATAATAGATTTCAAAAAATTTAGATTTTCGTATTATAATACATAATAAAAATTTTGATTATTTTTTTTAGCTAAGAATTATTTACTTTTTCAAGGTATAAAAATCACCATAAATCAATCCCAAGAATCAACCCCAGAGCTTTTATGACCCCTTATATTCCCGACGAGAAAAATGTAAGTTATAGTTTTAAGATTGTGATTATAGGAGCCCCTGGAGTTGGTAAGACTTGCTTATTCAATAGATATTGCTTTAATTCCTTCGATATGAATACAGATATGACAATAGGAATAAATTTTCATTCAACCTTTCTAAGAGTACAAGTTAAAGATGGAAATGAAAATGAGACCTTTGTCGCAAATTCCATATTTGATTTTGGTGGTCAAGCGCGTTTTAAATCTTTAATTCCGAAATTTATTGATGGGGCAAATGGAGCGCTTATGCTTTTTGATTCAATAGATTTTTCTTCTTTTCAACAATTAGATTTTTGGTATGATAAATTGGTTGAGAATGCCAAAAAATCAATTCCAAAATTTTTAATTGGAAGTAAAAGCGATTTATTAGATAAATCACCTGCTCAAATAGTTAATGAAGATTTAATAGAAGATTATGTTAAAGAGAAACAACTTGATGGCTTTTTTAGAACCTCAGCCTTAGAAAATTATAATGTCTTAGAAGTATTTAAAGAACTTACTAATTTAATGTTAAAAAGACATAAAATTGAAGCGTTTGTTATTTAGTAATCTCGCATGAAACCAAAGTCGGCGAACTCATTGAAGAAAACTTTCTGTTCTTTATTAAGGTCTGGATATATATCCTTTAAGTAATTTTTTGCTTGCTCTATTAGGTTTTTAGAAAAATGTTCCGCGATTACCAACGCATTTGTATCAGTAAAAACAGTTTCAACTTCTTGGATATCATTTTTAGTTAATTTTGGTTTTCGATAGATATCGTTTAAGATTTTCGTCTGTTCTTCGTTTGTATTTTGAATACTTATAATATATATAAATTTCTTTTTTTTTCCTTTGATATCCTCTATAACATCAAGCATATCGTCTCGAATCGCATAGGCTTGACCAATCCTAAGCATGGCATCGCTTAATGGTTGTATTTGGTAATGAATATTTCCTTTAGCTAAAATTGCCCCTATTTTTGCAGATTTCTCGAAAAGCCTTGCTCGCTGTAATTCAGCTATGTTTAAATACTGCTCTAAAGTCATAGTAAGATTATGAGAATCCATATATTCTTCAATAATTTGTCCTCTTAATAAGTAATCAATGGCTTCTGAATACTCGGATATTGCTAAAAGTTTCAACTGATCAGGGAATTTTGCCGATCTTAATACTTCTAAACCCAATAGATAGCCAAATGAACCGCCCAAAATACTCAGATCTCTTCCATATAATTTACCCTTTTCTTCTATTTCCTTTTCAGAAAGATTCAATGCATTGGAGACTTTATTCATTTCCTTTTTTAATTGGATATGAAACGTAGGCTTCCCTCTCCTTGTCTCGTCATCATCTATTAAATCATCATGGATTAAATGTCCACTATGTAATAATTCCACTGCTATAGAAACTTTACGAATATCATCTATTTGTTCTTCTAAATATAATGGATTTATAATGCCAGAAAATGCCGCAATCAACAAAATTGGATGAATTCTTTTCGCTTTGCTTTTTTTTGGAATAATAAATTCTTTAAGTTGATTATTAAAATCGTTAAACAAAGCTTCTTTTACATTTTTACTAAGATTATCGAAAAATTTTTCTAATTCTTCGTTTATTGCTTTACTTTCTATTTCAAAGAATTTCTCAATCATTTCAAACAAATTGTAAGATTAATTCTTTCTATTAAAAAAGTTCTATATCTTTTTTACATTAATAAATATTATTATATAATTATTATTATATCTTAATTTTGTTAAAATTTAATGGGGAATGGAATTGCTACTTGCAGTAATATCTGATACTCACGACCATCGTGACAATATCTTAAAAGCAGTTTCTATAATGAATGAGAGAAATGTAGATGCTTTAATCCATTGCGGGGATTTTATCGCACCATTCGTTAAAAGATGGTTTAATGGACTAAATGATAAGATAAAGCAGAATTTTTACGGAGTTTTTGGTAATAATGATGGTGAAAGAGTATTTTTATTAAAGGTTTTGGGAGAAATATGTGACATTTTAGGGATGGAAATAAATAAAGATTTCGATGGAAAGAAAGTTTTTGCGGCTCATATGCCAACAGAAAAAACAATTGACGCATTAGCAAGCTCTGGAAAATACGATATTATATTATCGGGACATACTCATAATATTGTTAATAAAAAATATGACAATGGAGTATTAGTTGTTAATCCCGGTGAAGCTTGTGGATATTTAACGGGAAAAGCCACTTTTGCAATCATAGATACGAATAAATTGGAAACTGAAATTATTGAAATAATTTAAACCTTTTTTTTCAATTTTAATACCATTTTTATTATTGCATAGTTTTTTAGATATTTCAATAATTTTATTTAAGTGTAGAGTTATATTATTTTAAGGAATAATCAATTATCTAATAAAGAAAATTATTACAAACGCAAAATGCCAGAAAAAACCAAGAAACCTAAATCTAGCAAAAAGACGAAAACAGATGATAAGGAATTAGACCACGATATTAAAAAATCTACTGAAAATGGGCAAAAAGAAAAAATCAGTAAACCTGTCGTTCTTAAAGCAGAGGCTTATAAAACAATAATATTATATGCAAGTCGATATGCAAATCAAAATATTCCCCCTCCTCAATGGAAGGAAATTTATGGGATTTTAATTGGAACGGCTGATGATGATTTTGTGTATGTAGAGCGGGCAGAAGCGTTAACCTACGGGCATTCCACAGATGTCCAATTAGATGAACAACATTATGGTTTTATAGAAGAAATTGAATTAAAACTAATTGATGAAGGAAAAAACCATTATATGGTTGGGTGGTTTCATAGTCACCCTGGATTGAATTTATTCTTCTCATATATAGATCTTATCAACCAACTAGGATTTCAGCAGAATAATCCCGATTTTTGTGGCTTAGTATTTGATCACACTCTTGTAGGACAAAAAAAAGAAGAAAAAATAAAGGGAGAAAATGGAGTTGAACATTCAATTACTAAATTTGATACGGGATTTGAGATATATCGATTAACCGATGTAAATATGGATATCAACTCAGCTGGGTTTGATGAAAATTATCATAAAGTAGATTATGTTGTTGATGGACTTAACAAGTTCTTTTTTGCAAATGTTTTATCTGAGCTTTCAGCCTTAGTAGCAGCAGGAAAACCATTACAATCCGCCTATGGTGAACAATATGAACTTGAATCCTCCTATACAGACAATTTAGATTCGATAGGGCATAAGGAAGAAACTTTAAATAAAAAGATTGAATTAGATACTTCTTTAAATAAGGAAGCCTTAGTTGAGATTCCCATATCTGATAATATGGTGTTTGATGTAGATGATTTATTTTATTATGATACGAATAAAAAAGAAAGAAAAAAAGCTGAGTTAAGGGAAGCTGCTGAGGAATCAGTTTATGAAGGTAATCTAGCATTTAAACAAAAAGATGCATTTATGGGTGTTCAAAAATATCGCGTGGCAATAGATAAATATAAGAAACTTAACGATTACGATAGAATTTTTGAATTACTAAGAAATTTATCAGAACATTGTATAGTAACAAATCATCAAATCTTAGCCGAAGAATTTGCTGAAGAGTTATTTAAGATATCTGTTAAACAAGATAATTTATTTTATAGAGGTGAAGCAAATTATTTAATTGGATACTTGATGCTTAAGAAAGGAGATGATCAACTCCTTGAAGATGCTTTAAAAAAAATCCAACAGGCTTCAATTGATTACGAAAAAGCAGGTGATTATGCAGGAGCAGGTGTTTGTTATAATAAAATCGGAACAATCTATCAGTCAAGGTTAAATCAAACTTTTAATGCTGCTCTTTTTTATACACAAGCGATTAGAAGCCTTAATGAAGCAATCTTAAGAGGTCATCCTTTAAGAAAAGTCTTATGGAGTAAACCTGAATCGCTTTCTAAAAAAATTTTAGAAATAAAGGATATCGTAGAAGAATTATTTTCAAGAATTCAGAATTCAGATGATCGAGAAAAAATTAAAAATGACCTGGAGACAATAAAATTAAATTTTTAAACTAATAACTAATTTTTAT
>SDNM01000302.1 GCA_004524385.1 Promethearchaeota archaeon | reverse complement strand
ACTTTAGATGAAATAAGTTAAAATAAACACAAATTTTGTCGAATAAAAACATTTAAGTAATTCATTAGCTATTCTTTAATAAACATACTCTTATAATAAAGGATATAAATTAAAAACAAGAATACAATAAAAAAATGATTATTCTAGTTATAGAAAATCATTAAGGTGTAAAGTTGAATTTATCATCTATATCTAATTGTAAAAAATTTTATTAGATACCAAATTAAATCTAATATGATCATTAATAATTTGATTAATAATTAACATTTAAAAATAACAATAAATCATTAAACAAATAAATTAAAATTATCAATCATATCAAAAAGTCAGAATTTTTACTCATAAAAGTAAAATATAATTATTTAACTTATCAAAAAACAAAAATTATTAACTAAATAAATAAATTACAGTTATCACTTAAATTCAGACGTAATAACCATGCTTATAATAGCAAATTATAAGCTGGTGTTTGTATTCGAAATTATAAGTTAAGATTATAATTCGAAATTATAAGTTGAGATTTTAATTCTGATTTTTTTTAATCAAAATATAAGAAATGTAACTAAAAAAAATCATATAGGAGTGATTAAAATTACAAATAGTCAGACTGATTTCACCACTAAATATATTATAGATGCAAAATTTATAATCAAGGGCGTAGTTGAGAAATCAGATATCGTTGGTGCGGTTTTTGGCCAGACAGAAGGTCTTCTTTTAGACCTTGATTTAAGAGATCTTCAAAAATCTGGTCGCATAGGAAGAATAGAAGTAGAAAATGAATCTAAGGAAGGCGTTTCCGAGGGCCTTATCAAAATCCCATCCAGTCTTACCCGTAAAGAAACAGCGCTGCTTGCTGCGACCATAGAAACTGTGTCTCGCGTAGGACCTTGTGAAGCTGAAATAAAATTAATTGAAATTAAAGACGTCCGGGAAACAAAACGTAAGCAAATCATAGAAAGAGCAGCAGAACTCTTAAAAGAATGGGATTCAAAATCTATGGAACCTTCTGAAATAGAAGAAAAAATAGACAATGATATTAAACTTGGAGAAATAACCTCTTGGGGACCGGAAAAACTACCAGCTGGACCTGAAATTAATGATAGTTCCGAAATTATAATCGTAGAAGGGAGAGCTGATGTTTTAAATTTGCTAAGAATTGACGTTAAAAATACGGTTGCTGTTCAAGGAACAGAAATACCCAAATCAATCATTGACTTAACAAAGAGTAAATCAACTGTAACAGCATTTTTAGATGGTGATAGAGGAGGTACAATTATCTTAAACGAGTTATTACAAATAGCTAAAATAGATTATGTTGCAAGAGCCCCAGATGGATATGAGGTTGAGGAGCTAACGAGAAAGCAAATGATAAAAGCGCTACAAAATAAAAGGCCTATAAATAAATTAAATAAAAAAGATATGCCTAAGGATGAAAGCAAAGAAAATGCACTTAGTAATATCTTGAAAAAACTTAAAGTAAAGAACGAGGATTTAATAATTGAAGAGATTAATAATATTAAACCTGGAAAGAGCATAGGATTTAATAAAAAAATGAATAAACTTTTTGAGATGTCTGTCGGAGAAATCTTTAAAAAAATTCGCGATTATAAGGATGTAACATATATAATTATTGATGGAGTGTTAACAAAACGTTTGCTTTCAATTTGTGTGAACTTAAAAATAAAATTTATAGCATGTAAAACTAAGGAAAATAAATTAAGAGTTCCAAAAAATATCTCAATTTATTTTTTTTAAATTAAACTTTTTAATAATTTGTCTTTAATTTTACTTCTTTATTTAATTGGTTTTATAATTCTTTTCCAAAGCATGCATCCCCAATTGGACTTTGAAGAAAAATTAGAGGAGTTTAAAGAGGAACACATAGAAGAGGAAATAAAAGAGCCAACTCAATCTTTAGTAAATAGTGGAAAAAAAAATGGGAGGTGTTGAAAGGGTTTCAAAAGAAAAAGAACAAGAAATAATAGAATATCTTAGAGAAGAAATCAAAAAAAAAGATCCGGCTTCATTAACTCAAATTTCAAAACATTTTGGATTCAAAAGTTCGAAAACAGTAACTAGATTGGCAAAACAAATATTTCCTCCAGATATTTTTGAAGAAAAATGGGGGTCTAAAAGAGGGCAAAAGATAATGTCAGATGAAATTATATATCAGAGATTAATTGAAGAACTTAAAAAACCAAATCCATTGTCATCAGAATCGATTGGAAAAGAATTAGGTTTTTCGGATGGAGGTCCAGTAAGGCGAGTTGCAAAAGAACGAATACCAAGTGAGATTTATAATAAGATCTGGGGTAGAGATATCATAAAAGCTTCCGATATTGAGGATTTAATTATTAAACGCTTAGAAAAAGAAATAAAAAGTGAAAGACCTGCTTCTTTAAGATCAATTGGAATAGAATTCGGTTTTTCTAGTGGGAATCCAGTAAGAGAAGTAGCGATTCGTCATTTTCCTAGAGAAATATATGAAGATGTTTGGAGTCGACAACATGTTTTAGAGGATATGGAAGCAGATATTATAGAGATTCTCAGAGATGAAATAAAAAAGGATTCTCCACGACCTTTACAAGAGATAGGACACGATTTTGGTTTTAAATCAGGTGAACCAATCTACAGAATTGCTAAAAAAATTTTCCCAGAAGATATTTATATGAATAAATGGGGAAGACCCTCAACATCACCAATTATAATAAAAGAAATTGAGAATTATCTAAAAGAGCAAATTGAAAGAGAAAATCCTATGAGTCTTTCTGAAATTAGTAGAAAATTTAATCTAAAAGATTATAGCGTAGTGCGAAGAATTGCCAAGGATATGTTTTCAGAACGACTATATCAAGAGGTATGGGGGATAGAAGAAATTCCTGAAGAAATAAAAATAGCGATAAGAAATGATATTTTAAATACAAATTTAAGCATGAATCAAATTGCTCAGAAATTTAATGTCTCGATAGTTCCAATTCGCACTATTTCTTCAAAAATAGAACTTGAAGATCAAGATTATAGTCATAGTGAAAGATTTCCACAGATGATCTCCGCTTTTCTTGGAACACAATT